>NZ_CP045721.1:300000-529303 GCF_009646115.1 Pantoea eucalypti
CGGCTTAATGTGTTCCGCTTCAATCAGGCTGGCTATATGGCTGAGCTGATTGCCATCGGGACGCACAAAATGAAAGGAATAATGCAGGCCACGTTTTTTTGTAAGCCGCACAATCTTACGGCTCATCAGGCTCAATATTAACCGCAGAACGATGTTCAGGTGTCTGGCTCGCGCGAAATCAGCGTCTAAAGGTCCAATCAGAGAGACTATTTTCCCACCGGGTTTTAGGATCTGCGTGGATTTCTCAATGGCATCCCCACGGAGCGTACCGAGAACAACATCATAATCCCTCAGCACCTGTTCGAACTCCTGTTTTTTATAGTCAACCACTTCATCTGCACCCAGCCGACTGACCCATTCCACATTAGCCGTACTGGTCGTCGTTCCTGTCTTTGCGCCAAGATGTTTCGCCAGTTGGATCGCAAAGCTGCCGATGCCTCCTGAACCTGCCGGAATGAAGACCTTCTGTCCCGCCTGCAGAGAGGTTCTCTCTGTGAATGCCTGCCATGACGTCAGACTCACCATCGGAAGCGAAGCCGCCTGAACGAAATCCAGATTCTTTGGCTTTATTGCGGCGTGACTTTCATGAACCCGCGCATACTCGGCCAGAGAACCCGTACCGGTATCGAAAATGCTGGCGTAAACCTCATCACCCGGCTTAAAGCGCGTCACGCGACTCCCGGTTGCGACAACCACACCCGCCAGATCGCTGCCGAGCGTAGCGGGCAGCTTAAAATGCAAAACCGGCTTGAACGTTCCCGCAGGGATCATGTTATCGATGGGATTCAGACCTACGGCATACACCTTCACCAGAATGTCTTCATCGCCGTGAGAAGGATAATCGCTCTCTTCAAACCCCAGTTCAGGTGATTTTCCGTAGCGTTTAAACGTAAAAGCTTTCATCGTTCGGGTTTTCATCATTCATTTCTCGCATCAAGCTGAAGGCTGTTTCGCACAACTTTGTCGAGCAATGAAGCGGGCGCAAAACGGCGGATAAAATTGAGTTTTGCAGCCAGCGTTCCTGCTGTATAGCGTACTTTTGGCCGTGCGCTCTGCGCCGCGTTAACCACGACCTCTGCCACCACCTCAGCGCTTTCTGCTGTAGCCATTGCCTTACTGACCACCTTCGTTAACTTAGCCCGAATGAGTTCGTACGCTTCAAGCTTTGCGTCTGGTTCTATATTGTGAGCTTCAAACTGCGTTTTTATGTATGCCGGTTCGATGACGGAGACCCTGATACCCTGTGTGCGCAGTTCATGATCGAGTGCGCCCGAGTAACCCTCTACGGCATGTTTACTGGCGGCATACAGGGCGACATAGGGCAATGGCACGATGCCGAGAATCGAACCGATGTTAATAATGCGCCCACTGCCCTGATGGCGCATGTGGGGCAGCACGGCCCGTGTCACTCTTACAATACCCATAAAATTGGTGTCGAAGATCTGCCGCGCCTGCTCAATAGAACTCTCTTCTGCGGCTGCCGGAGAAACCCCGAAGCCCGCGTTGTTCACGAGAAGGTCGATTCGGCCCTCCCGCTGGATTAACGCCTCAATGGCAGCCTTAACCGACGCGTCATCCGTTACATCCAGTGGCAGTAAGGGAAAAGCGTGTTCACCTGCCGCCGGACCACGCCGGCTTGTGCCATAGACCCGATAACCCGCCGCAAGAAGTTTATTAGCAGAGGCTTCGCCAATTCCTGAAGATGCGCCAGTCACAAGTGCTACACGTATTGGTGTCATGATGAGTATGACCTTAAGTTTGCGTTTGGATTTTTCTGCAGGAAAAGAGACGCAGCCGCAGATTAATCATTGGCTTCACTCTCAGCAGAACCCCGATGGAGGGTTCCGCTGAAATGACCTTTATTACAACGTTTTGTAGCGATCTGCTGCTTCATCCTGTCTGATGTCTGACAGCAGCCCCTGACGGGCGGTATCCAGCACATCCCAGCGCTCAGCATGATGCAAAGGCGGAATCGTCACGAGCTCGCGGCGGTCAAAGCCTGCCAGAGCGGCGTCAACCAGTTCGCCGACTTCCATCATTTTCGGCGCGTTAGTGATGTCGATACCGGCGCGATTCCATATTTCGGTGTAAGTCCCCGCCGGAAGTACCGCCTGGATATAAATCCCTTTTGATGACAGCTCTACGTTCATTCCCTGAGACAGGAACAGAACAAAGGCTTTGGTTGCGCCGTAGACCGTCATAGCAAATTCCGGGGCGAGTCCAACGATTGAACTGATATTGACGATTGAACCTTCTCCGGCGTCGGCAAAACGGGTAGCCGCAACACTGGCAAGTCGCGTCAGGGCGGTTACGTTTAAGGCGATAAGCTTTTCCATGGAATCCGGTGTTTGCTCGGTAAAACTGCCGGACTGAGCGATACCCGCGTTATTGATAAGAATACCTATCCCCGCATCTTCACGCAGGCGCGCTTCTACTGTGGTTAAATCACCCGCTTGAGTCAGATCGGCAGGCAGAACATCCACGGAAATGGTGTGTTCCTCTCGCAGTCGTTTCGCAAGGGCTTCCAGTTTTGTTTTATCGCGAGCAACCAGAACAAGGTCATGTCCACGGCGGGCAAACCGTTCTGCATAGACCGCACCAATTCCTGCGGATGCCCCGGTGATAAGAACTGAAGGTTTTTTCATCATTTTATCTTCTTTGTTAGTGGGTAAGAATCGCCGTCGGCGAAGTATGTTAAGCACACCCAGGAATTTATTCGCTGGTACCGCTTAGTGACGGATAATCGGTATAGCCTTGTGCTCCACCGCCATACAGTGTTTCAGGATTGAGAGGGGCCAGAGGCGCGCCCGTCTTCATTCTTTCGACTAAATCAGGGTTAGAAATGAAGGGGCGGCCGAACGCGAATAAATCGGCTTTATCCTGTGCAAGATGCTCAGATGCCAGCGCCAGGTCATAGCCATTATTAGCGATATAGGTGTTTCTGAAGCGGCGACGCAGCGACGTGTAATCGAACGGCGTTGCATCACGGGGACCGCCCGTTACCCCTTCGACGACGTGCAGATAGGCGATACCTGAAGCATTAAGCTGGTCTGCCACATAGTCATATTGTGGCTGTGGATCGCTGCATGAAATCGCATTGGCGGGAGAGACAGGTGAGATGCGAACGCCCGTACGCTCTGCGCCGATCTCATCTTTGACGGCCTGCACGACTTCCAGCAGCAGGCGCGCACGATTCTCTACAGAACCGCCATATTCATCGGTCCGCTGGTTGGCACCATCCTTCAGAAACTGTTCCAGCAGGTAGCCATTCGCGCCATGTATTTCTACGCCATCAAAACCGGCGGCAATGGCATTAGCCGACGCCTTTTTGAAGTCAGCGACAATCTCGTTTATTTCATGCAGTTCAAGGGAGCGGGGTTCAGAGACGTCAGCGAATCCGTTGTTCACAAAGGTTTTAGTTTCAGCGCGGATGGCCGAGGGTGCGACTGGTGCAGCGCCGCCGGGCTGTAAATCGACGTGTGAAATCCTACCCACGTGCCATAGCTGTACAAATATGCGCCCACCTTTCGCATGCACTGCGTCAGTCACTTTCCGCCAGCCGTCAATCTGCGCCTGGGTGTAGATGCCAGGCGTATCCTGATAGCCCTGCGCCTGCTCAGAAATCTGCGTGGCTTCGGTTATCAGTAATCCTGCCGTGGCACGTTGCGCGTAGTAAGTCGCTGCCAGTTCGCCCGGCACCAGTCCTGCTTCGGCCCGGTTACGGGTCAGCGGAGCCATCACTATGCGATTTGCCAGCGTGATGGACCCCAGTTCATAAGTTTGAAATAGCGCGTCATTGGTCATGATCATTCCTCGGTGAAGTAACGGGCAAAAGTAATTCTTTAATGATGATGATCGTAATCATTAATGTCAACTGGTTTGATTATGATCATAATCAATGTATAATCAGGCTCTGTGTCAGGAGGTAAAATATGAAAGTGTCCAAAGAGCAGGTTCGTGAAAACCGGTTGCGGGTCGTTGAAACCGCGTCAGCGCTTTTTCGCGAGCGTGGTTATGATGGAGTAGGCGTTGCAGAACTGATGTCAGCCGCAGGATTAACACATGGCGGGTTTTATAAGCATTTCGGGTCTAAAGCTGATCTGTTAGCCGAAGCGATGCGCTGCGGTTTTGCGCAATCCGCAGAAAAAACCCAGGGTGTGAGTCGCGAAACGTTTATCGAATACTATCTTTCCAGACAGCATCGCGATGATAGAGGAAAGGGATGTGTCATGTCGGCTCTGGGGACTGATGCAGCCCGTCAGTCTGAATCCATTCAGGAGACATTTGCGGCCGGGCTTGAACGGCAACTGGCTATTCTGGAATCAGAAAAAGCAACGCGCGCAGAACTGATCAATACCCTTGCGCATCTTGTGGGTGCGATAATGCTTTCGCGGGCCTGTCCGGACAACTCCGGGCTCGCTGACGAAATTCTGGACGTCTGCCGGACGCGTTTGCTTACGCCGGATGAAGATGAACATTGAGTCCCTATTTTTCCGCTCCACTGGTATGAAGCCACGACGCACTGACGGGAGTGTTCAGCTTGCTGGCGTGTAATTTATAGCAGCAGGCGTGCGAAATCAGGACCTCCTGTTCCGGATTTCGTACTGGCTGATGGATATAAACCTGCCGTCCATCTCCTGAACCAGCGACTCACGGTCAGCCGTTGTCGCGAAATCCAGGATACAGGCTCATTCCGCCATCGATAAATAGCGTTGTCCCATGAACGTAGTCAGATAAATCGCTGGCAAGCCAGACGACGGCATTCGCCACGTCTTCAGCTGCACCGATGCGCCCGTAAGGAATGAGTTTCAATAACTCTTTGCCTGCCTCGCCCTGCGTCGCTTCCTCGTTGATGGCCGTGGCAATAGCGCCGGGGGCCACGGAGTTAACGCGGATGCGATCTTCACCCACTTCCTGTGCCAGGCTTTTCATCAGCAAATCAACCCCGCCTTTTGACGCGGCATAGTTGACGTGTCCGGCCCAGGGAATAAGCTGATGAACCGAACTCATATGAATAATTTTTCCCACCGCGCGGCTGAGGTGAGGGCGGTGCTCCTGGCTGCGGAACTGTCGCAACGCAGCGCGCGCGCACAGGAACTGGCCGGTGAGGTTGACGTTAATAACGGTGTTCCAGTCCTCAAGCGTCATCTCAATGGAGGGCGCATCCTTCTGAAGCCCTGAGTTTGCGACCAGGATATCCAGTCTGCCAAATTCAGCAATCGTCTGGTCGAATAGGTTCTGTACCTCCGCTTCTTTCGATACATCTCCTTTAACTGCGATGGCACGTCCACCGTCTGCACGGATGTTTTCAACCAGTTTCTCTGCCGGTTCCGCCTGACTGTGGTAGTTAACCACCACACAGGCACCTTCTCTGGCGAGAGCTTCAGCACAGGCATAGCCGAGACCTGAGCTGGCGCCGGTGACCAGCGCAACCTGATTTTTGAGAGAAAAGATCATGAGGCTTCCTTAATTCAGTCAGTAATGGGCATCGTTAACCCGGCAGGCATCGTGCAGGATGGAATGGCGTTTGTTCGCTGACACGTTGACGTTCAGGCACTCAAACGCGGCTTAGCGGGTCAGCCGGATGCGATGCCTGGGCCTGAGTCACTGAATTATAGATGCGAAATTTAGGATTAGCAGCGATGACGGGCTTGACTGACGGGATCTTCGTTGCACAGGCTTTGCAGGAGCAGTGCCTGCGGGCAGGAAATGTGGATTCACCCTGGCAGGTTTTCTGGCGGGCAGGTCAATTGACTGCCCGATGCTCAGCTGAGTAACCGGGAGGCAATGCCCTGATGCCGCAGACAGCGGACGCCCGCTTAACCGGCGATGGCCGACCGGCAAAAGGGCCCGGCCTGAAACCGCCATCCTCAGCGAGGCCGGTGTCATCATCTATTCAGGCATTTTCTTAATAGGATAAGTCACGAGTGGTTTGATCTCCTTCAGCACAAACATGCTCTGCATCTCTTTGATGCCGGGTAACCGGCGTACCACGGACATGGCAAAATCGGCGTAGGAGTCGAGATCTGACGCCACCACCTGCAGGAGGAAGTCAGCATCGCCACCGATACTGTAGCAGGCCACCACATCCTCCAGCGCAGTCACTTCCTCTTCAAATTTTCGGGCCTCGGCTTCGCTGTGACTGTCAATGACGACCCGGATGAAAACCATCACGCCCAGACCAATTTTTTTGCGGTCAAGTACAGCACGGTAGCCCTGAATGACTTCATCTTCTTCCAGCTTGCGGACTTTGCGCCAGCACGGCGAGGCTGAAAGGCTTATTTTCTCTGCCAGCACCTGGTTCGTCACGCGCGCATCATCCTGCAGGATTTCAAGTATTTTCATATCTGTCGGGCTAAGGGCCATGCGGGAAAACTCCTTTCTACAGAGAGGCTTTAGAGGGTTATTTTTACCTAATTATCCGCATCGGGTAAATGATATAGGTAACAATTTTCTGCCCCGCTACGGCATAATACATTCATCTTTCTAATGAATATTATCAACGGAACAAGGAATGAACGGATCCTATGTTAATGCACATCGTCATGTTTACGCTGAAAAGTCCGTGGAGTTGGTCATCCCTGGAGACTATTGATGCAGAGAGAGCCACGCGTGCTCACCCGGATCATATTAATGAAATAAAAGGTTGGAGCTGTGGCAGGAATATCACCCGACGCGACATCGCAGCGGATTTTGTCGTAATTGGCCTGTTTGAGAACCGCGAAGATTTGAACGCCTATATTATCCACCCTGACCATCAGAAAGGCGTCGCCAAATGGAAATATATTGCGGACTGGAAGGTGGTTGATATTGAATTTCCCGGCGACTTTACATTAAACCGTGGTTTGCTCTCTGTACTGAATACGCTTTCGCACGCACATTAAGATCCATTCCAGAGAAGTGAGGAATTACGATGAAGTTCGACGCCAGTCAGCATCGCTGTACGATTATTATTGATAAAGATCTCCCGGCCGGTCTTGCCATGAACGCAGCAAGCGTTATCGGAATCAGTTTTGGACGCACGGTCGATAATCTCGTTGGACCTGATATGCAAAGCCTCGATGAAGTCAATTACCCCGGTGTTATTTACGCGCCTCTCCCGGTACTACTGGCTTCAGGTGATTATCTGCATGAATTACAGGCCAGTGCTGAAAGTGATGATGAGATGTATGTCATGCCATTCAGCGCACTGGCACAGTCGTGTAAAACCTATGAAGAGTATGGCGAAAGAATTTCGTCTGTGAAAAGCGAGAATATTGAGCTGGTCGCCATTGGCATTATCGGGCCTAAAAAGAAGCTGACCCGAATGACAGGGAATCTGCCGCTCTACAAATAAATCATCTTAAAGCGCGTTAAGCAGCCGATCGCATAGCGATCTCACCCTGCATGCCTGCCTGTTTTTATTTTAATTTATCCTGACTAAGGAAGAGAAGATGTACGCTATTTTTAAAGAACGAGTCATCGCGCAGGCGAAGGAGGTTTATTATCTGCATAGCGCCTTCCATGCGGGTAATATCAGCCTGAATGAGCTTGGTCTTCATCAGAATAATAAACTGCGAGAAGTGGTGAAATATGTTGCAGAGCATTCACCCTTTTATCGCGAGCATTTTAAAGGTTTAACGTCTTCCGATATTGAATCATTAACTACCGCTGGTCTCACGTCTCTTCCGTTCACGACTAAAGATGATCTGAGAATGCAAGGCGCAGCGCTGGCATCTGCCCCTCTTCATCAGAGCTGGATTTATTACGAAACGACAGGCACAACGGGGAAGCCGACGCCGTGCCCGCGTAATGAAACCGATTCGGTGCATAATAATACGCCTCTGATTATTCATTACCGTAATATCTTTGAGCAAATTGCGCCCCATCATGTGGTGGGCGTCATGGGGCCAACAGAACTTCATTCGACCGGGGATACCTTCGAGGATGTATTCCGCAGTCTGGGTTACAGCGTCGTCAAAATGTGGCCGCGTTCGCCCGTCGTGGGAATGAAGCGGGTAATGGCATTAATTACTGAACTGCAGATAACCGCACTGGTCTGTACGCCCGCCGTGGCGATTGCTGTAGCGCGTTTCATTAAAGATTCGGGCGGGGACCCATCGGCAACCAGCGTGAAGCTGATTCTTACCGTGGGTGAATTGACCACGCCACCTCTGTTAAGAAACATAGGTGAGATCTGGGGGGCAAAAGTCTATAGCTGTATGTATGCCTCACAGGAGTCTTCTATTCTTGCCGTGTGCGCACAGGATAGTCACCTCTACACCGTCCCGCTGAACAACTACTACGAGATTATCAACCCTTTCAGTGGCGCAGCCTGTGACATCACCACGGGACAGGGGGTAGGTGAGTTAGTCATCACGCATCTCTATAAGGGCCAGAAACCGCTAATCCGTTACCGTACCGGTGACATGGTACGGTCAACCTTGATGCCGGATGGCAGCCAGAAAATTGTGCCGATTGGTCGTGTTCGCGATGTCCTGACGCTCAACGGGCAGGCTTACTGTGCCTGGGACCTTGAAGCCGCGCTTCTTGAAAAACTGGAAGGCTGTCTGGATTACGCTATCCAGATTGACAACCGCGAAGGGAGAGATGTGCTCAACATCACGGTGGAGATGTTTAACCGGCAAGCCGATGTTTCTTCGTTACTCAGCAACGTCAAACGGCATATTGAACAGAACATTGCCGGTGTCAGCATTCACCTGATTGATGGCGAAACCAGTCGCGTAACCGGCACCTCTGCAATGGTGAGCTGGAAAGCGGCACGTATTCATGACCTGCGTCCGGCGGCAGATAACAGCGATCGTGACGCGGCACTTGCGCTGATTAATCGGGGATTTGAATGATGACAATCAGTGACGCTGATAAACGTGATGAAACCCGGTCGCCTCACCATCTATGGAGCTACCTCAACGGCGAGTTTATTACCGCCGATAGCGCGCTGTTACCGGTTACCACCCAGGCCTTCAATTATGGCACCGCTGTGTTCGAAGGTATTCGTGGTTACGCGCATCATGCTGATAACACCGTTAATGTGTTCCGTCTGGACGATCATATTAACCGGCTGATTCAGTCAGCCTTATTACTGCTGATTGATGATCTACCCGAACCTCAGGCGTTAAAGGCGTTAACGCTGGCGCTTCTGAAAAAAAATGATGTCGAAGACGACTGCTATATCCGACCGATAGCATATAAACGTCATCTTTTACCTGGCACCGGATTTGGCGTAAAGCTCTCCGGCGTCAGTAGCGGGCTTTCGGTTAATAGTCTGAATATGCGCGCCTATATAAAGCAGGGGGGGGTGAAGTGTACGGTTTCAGGCTGGCGTCGCATTGCCGATAATTCTATTCCCGCGCGGGCTAAAATTACCGGCAGCTACGTCAATTCGGCTCTGGCAATGGAGGCGGCTCATCGTGGCGGATATGATGACGCCATAATGCTTAACCACCACGGTTACGTTGCCGAAGCGACCACATCCAACGTGTTTATTGTGAAAAACAGGACGCTCATTACTCCGCCGGTTACCGCTCATATTCTGGAGGGTATTACCCGCAGCACCGTCATTGAACTGGCTACAACCTGCCTTGATCTGCGTGTCGAGCAACGGGATATATTGCCTTCAGAACTCCTGACGGCGGACGAATGTTTTTTAACAGGCACGGGCGTCGAAATATCGCCTGTCATTCAGATCGACCATCGCAAGCTGAATAGCATGGATGAGAAAAGTATTTCCCTGTCTGTTAAAGGTCTGTATGAAAAGTTAGTCCGCGGTCAGTTAACTGCCTTTAATCACTGGCTGACCCCTGTCTGTTAATTCATTAATTTAGGTAAAAAGATGCGCCATCATTTTATGGATATGGGCTTAACGCATGTTGTGAATTATCCCATTCATACTTTAGGCCCTTCAGGAACAAGCAGCGAATATGCCTCACAATTTTTCCATCGCTGGATGGGTGATCATTATTCTGACAGCTCTCATACGATTCATCTTGATGACTCCTATGAACTGGCAAGAAAAAATATTGATGAAGAGAACGGGTTATTAATTGTCGCCAATGCGTACCCTAAAATTAACGATTTTTATATGGACACCCGTCTGAAACTCTTAGCAACATTCCTTTATGACACGCCTCTTTATGGGCTGGTTGCTAACAGGGTTTTACCGGACAGGCCTTTGACGGTTGCCTCTCATCCGGCGCCTGTTCCATTGATTGCCGAATTACTCCCGGCCGGATTACGTATTGCAAAGATTGTTGAGATGTCTTCTACCAGCGCGGCAGCACAGGCGGTGGCCTGCGGTGAAGTGGATATTGCGTTAACAACAGAAATTGCCGCCAGACTGCATAACCTTAATTTTATTTCGCGCACCCGCCCGATACATATGCTCTGGTCTGTTTTCGCATCAACGATTCGTAAAGGATAAAAAATGACAATGTTTAAAATGCACACACTTGAAAGTGCACCCGCTGCCAGCCGCCCTTTGCTGCAAAGCTCCATTGACGGTTTCGGCTGGATTCCCTGGCAAAGTGCGTTCATGGCAGAGTCGCCCGCACTGCTCGCTTCTTACCAGTTCGCCCATGACGCCTTCTCTCAGTGCTCGCTGACAGAAGAGGAGCGGGCCGTTGTCTGGATCACCACAGGGCTGCTCAATCAGTGCGCCTATACGGTTCAGGCGCATAGCTGGATTGCGCAGCATAAAGGTGTATCGGCCGACATCCTGAGCAGGCTGACTGAGCAACCTGAAGCCCTGCCGGCGAAGCTGGCTGCGTTATACCACTTTACCCGCGACGTTGCTCTGGCTCAGGGTCAGATATCGCACAACGCGGTTAAGGCGCTTCTGGCTGCAGGGTACAGCCAGCAAAATGCGCTGGATGTGGTGCTTGGGGTCGCCCAGAAAACCATGTCAACGCTGCTTAACAGCATGGCAGATACCCAAATCGAACCGCATTTTCAGACCTTTTCGTCGCGATAACCACGGACATTCACCATGCAATTTATCCATCGTGAGCAGGTTGAGCAGATTTTATCGTCTGCGACATGCCTGCAGTTGAGCCGGGAGGCGTTTACCCTGATGAGCAGGGGCAAAGTTAAACAGACTTTGCGGAGTGTTATCGCTTCTGAGCAGGGTTCCCTGATGGGCACCATGCCCGCTTACATTGAGGATGGCCCCTATGCGGGATTCGGGCTCAAAACAGTCAGAGTCGATTTCAATCATCACAATCAGTCTACGTCCCATGAGGGGTGTATCCTGCTTTACGATGCCACTGATGAGGGCGATATCGTGCTGGTTGATGCCGCGTCTGTGACAGAATTACGCACAGCCGCCGCATCTGCACTGGCTACGGACCTGCTTGCTCACCAGAACGCAAGCCATCTGGCAATCCTGGGAACAGGGGTTCAGGCGCGAAAACATGTTCAGATGATCATGGCCGTTCGTGCAATCACGTATATCTCAGTCTGGGGAAGAAGCCGGGCTGGCGCGGCGCAGTTTGCAGCGTGGTGCCAGCACTATTCCGGGCTGCCCGTTACGGTTGCGGAAACGCCTGCTCAGGCCATCGCTCAGGCGGATATCATTTGTACGGTGACAGCGGCAAAAGCACCGTTTCTTCGCGCCAGCGATCTGCCTGCGCGCTGTCATATCAATGCCGTGGGGGCGTCTGCCCCCGGCTTTCAGGAAGTGGCGCCAGATATCTACACGGCGGTCAATCTGTATTTGGATTCCAGAGAGGCCGTCTGGAACGCCTCCTCCTGCCTACTTAAGGCAAAACAGCAAGGATTATTACTTCAGGACGCTTCAGGCACGGAAATAGGCACCCTGCTGACCTCAGGCGATCGTCCTGACCTCCCTGTGTCACAGAGAACGCTGTTTAAGTCCGTGGGGCTTGCCGTGCAGGATCTGGTTTTTGCCCGGGCTATCGTCGCCGGAAGCCGGTCCGCTATGAACAATACGCTGAAATAACTTTTCGCCCTCTCTTTCGACAGGAATCACTATGTCAGGAACTGCTCAGATACTCTCTTACATGGCTGCATTGGGACTCGCGGCCGCCATTCCGGGGCCGGGGATGACCGCATTAGTCGCCCGTAGCGTCAGTGGCGGTCTGATGACCGGCTTTACGATGCTGGCTGGCCTCATTCTTGGGGATTTGATCTATTTATCGATTGCCGTCTTTGGTCTGGCGGTAATCGCGCACAACTACACCTCCATTTTTACGCTGATTAACTGGGCTGCTTCACTCTATTTATGCGTGCTGGCATGGCAGTTCTGGTGCCACCAGCCGCAGGCGATAAACATCAATCAGAAAGCGACAAAACGGGAACTGGCATCGGCGTGGTTTTCCGGGCTGACGATTACGCTGGGCAATCCGAAGACCATCGCTTTCTATATGGCGATATTACCTCTGGTGATCTCGCTGGATAATGTCTCGTTGCAGATGTGGGGGGGAATGCTGGTGCCACTAACCGTATTTGTCCTGCTCTGTATTGGCGCAGTTTTCATTCTGGCGGCGCTCAGAATACGCCACCTCCTCACCAGCGAAAAAGCGCAACGACGCCTTTTCCGATCGGCCGGTTTCATTATGATGCTGGCCGCGGCAGGCATGGTCATTAAGACGCTGTAAAATCCGGTGGCTCCGCCTGCCGGCAGGGGCGGACTGGCACGTCTGTCCGGGATTGGCGGCAGTTGCGAACCCGACGGTCAGCGGCAGGGGCGGTAAGACGTGCGGCTGACCTGTCGCCTTGATATCAGCTTGATCGCTTAACGCCACGCCGGTGGCCGTCAGGCTGCAGGGGGGGCTAGGCTGCACAGCCTGAATGCTGCGGGAAACGGACAGCAGCTTGCGGCTGCGGGATAACACATAGTTAACGCTGCACGGTTTCTCTGGCCGCTGCCAGCGCAGCAGCTGGAGGGTGATAAGCCCCGCAGCAGTTCACCGACTCACCCTCATGGAAGTTAACCGTCCTCCGCAGGCCTGCGTTACTTAACCTCTGCTTCCCTTTCGCGACGATCAGCGTCCCTCCTGACGATTACCGTTAATCAGCGCCAGAGATTCCCCGCTGCCTGCTCATTTACGGCATGCCCGTCACATAAACTAAAACTGCCTCATACTTTTCTGTGACAAATAACACAACCTGATTACATCTTCCGGCGGAGATGATTTTTTATCGTGATAATAGTTTTACTGAGTACATTGATGTTGTACTGAGTACAACAAGGCACTTTGCGCTTAGCGCGTTAAGTGATGAAAAAATTGTGAGGATCATCATGTCTGAAAAACAGCACATCACGACTTTCTCTGCCGATATTGAGCAGCAGACCGTTAAGAAGGTGGTCTGGCGCATTTTGCCCTTCCTGATTATTTGTTATCTGATTGCCATTATCGATCGCGGCAACATTGGTATGGCTTCGTTACAGATGAACGAAGATTTAGGACTGTCGAAAGCGGTATTTGGTTTTGCGAGCAGTCTGTTTTTCGTCGGTTACTTCCTGTTCGAGGTTCCCAGCAACCTCGCCATGCAGAAAATAGGCGCAAAAATCTGGATCTCCCGCATTATGGTGTCGTGGGGCATCATCTCGGTTTGTACCGCCTTTGTAGAGAGCGCCAATACCCTCTATGTACTGCGCTTTCTACTGGGGGCCGCGGAGGCAGGATTTTTCCCGGGCGTGATTCTGTATCTGACATACTGGATCCCCGGTAAGTACCGTGCCCGCGTGATTGCGACTTTCATGGTGGCTATTCCTGCAGCGAATTTTGTTGGATCGCCAATTTCTGGTCTGATTCTGTCACTGGATGGCTGGCTGGGCATGCGTGGCTGGCACTGGCTATTCATCCTGGAAGGCATTCCTGCGGTGATTCTGGGGATTGCGGCCTTCTTCGTATTAAGCAATCGTCCCACCAGTGCCAGCTGGTTAAATGAGGAACAAAAAGCGTGGCTGAACAGCACCCTTGAAGCTGAAAATGCGAAGAAGAAAGCCATTGGTCACATCTCTCTCTGGCAATTGCTGCGTCACAAACATATCTGGGTAATGGCGCTGATCTATGCAGGTGCGTCTGCGGCAGGCTCAACGCTAAGCGTCTGGTCTCCGCAACTGCTTAAATCGTTTGGTCTGGATAACCTGACCACCGGTTTGATCAATGCAATTCCATATGGTCTGGCATCGGTTCTTATGATTGTCTGGGGCAGAAGTTCTGACCGCAGCGGCGAGCGTCGCTGGCACACCGCGTTAACGCTGTTTCTGATTGCGGGTGGTTTGCTGTCCGCCTTCATCACCAATAGTCTGACCGGAAGCGTTGTCATCCTGTCGTTGGTTCTGATCGGCGCGTATTCGATGAAAGGGCCTTTCTGGGCACTGGCATCGGGGTGGATGTCATCCACTACTGCTGCTGCGGGCCTTGCTGCAATCGGCGCGGTGGCCAATCTGATTGGGGGAGGACTGATGGTTAACGTTTACGGCATTATTAATCAGGCGACCGGCAGTCATACTCTTGCCATGGTACCACTGGCTATCCTCTGCGGTGCTGGAGGTATCGCTGTGCTGGTCATGGGCCGTAAAAAAGAGTCGGCGATTAACGTTGAGAATAACGCTTCGCCAGTCGGCAAATAATCTCACCAGGCCAGCAGACATTAATCAAAATGTCTGCTGGTCACACCGCCCGGCTTTTTATCCTCGTAACTAACGCGCCGCTTGCTGCAGACACCTCAACCAGTGAGAACTGCCTGATAGCCTCAACGCTAAAGTGCATGATGAAACCAGCAACACAATACTGCTGCACATCCTTCTGGCGGGTTTTAAAAAGTCTGAGAGAAGTGCACATGAACCTGCGCTGAAACGACGACAAAACGATCTGACACTCATCCTCGTCCAGAAAGAGATCAGTAACAATCTGACAAGAAAATTCCTTTCCTCATCTCTACTGACTTAAACAATCTCAGGCTAGTTTATCCAATTAAAATGGATATACGGAGCCGCTAAACGTGTTTACATCCTCTCTGAATCATTCAGCATGCGGGCTTATAGTTATATTGACGTTAGGGCTGGCAGTTTCCATACCCAATGCGAACGCGGTTAACGCTGAAGAAAACCAGCAGATTAACGGTCTTGTCAGAGAGCCACTCATGCTACCTGTGACTTTACCAGAGGGTAAGCCAGCACTCCTGGAAGCTTTCGTGACGCGACCCGCCGGAGATAAACGCTGGCCTGTTGCCCTTATCACCCAAGGCACGGCGGAGACGGCTGAGTTCGATCGGCTGGAAATGAACCCGAACTGGATGTCAGGAATGGCACTGGCATTCGCCCGGCACGGCTATGCGGCGGTGGTCGTTATGCGTGAAGGTTACGGGTATTCAAGCGGCGGTGCTGAATATACCGGCAGTACCTGTGTTGAGCCGCGGCATGATCTTGCCGGAAAACGGGATGCTGAAGACCTGCTGGGAGCGCTCAACGCTATCAGGCATGAGCCCTGGGCATCCCATCATTCAGCCATTCTCGCCGGGATGTCAGCGGGGGGTTTTGGCGTCCTGGCCACGGGGGCCCGCCAGCCAAAAGGGGTTCAGGCAATCATCAACTTTGACGGCGGGCGGGGTGCCGGAAAGGGTGGGTCGTTGTGTGACAGAGCCGGGTTACTTAAAAGCTTTGCTTCCATGGGCGCCACTTCGCGCATTCCTTCGCTTTGGCTCTATTCGCAAAACGACACATTATTCCCGCCTTTCACCGGCATCTCTTTTTTCCATTCTTATACTTCAGCAGGTGGTCTCGCCAGCTTTATCGTGATGCCACCTTATGATACTAACGGTCATACTTTTATAGAATCCGCACCTGAAGATTTCTGGTGGCATCCTGTCGCTGAATTTCTTCAGAAACAGCGGTTGGCATACAAGGCGATAGTGGCGACACGCATTGAAAGACTGCCTCTGCCGCAGACTCTCAATAGCGCCTCAGGAACCTTAGCATTCAGAAAATATGAATCTGCACAGCTTTATGAAAAAGCATTTGCTACCGATGTCAGAGGTGATTGGGGAGTGTCTTACCGGGCGCGCACAACGGAAGATGCTGCTGCGAGGGCGCTTAGCAACTGTCAGATGCATGAGCATACCGCGAATGTGAAGTGCAGGATTTATGCTGTCAATAACACCCTCATGCCGTGATAAAATTAAATGGGTCAGTAACGTGATTCCTCGGGTGGAATGAACGTCTCTGCATATTGCGGTGTATTCTCATTAATCAGGTTTACGGGAAGGGTGTACGGCTTAATAAGGACACCTTCCCATGACCGGGATGTTTAATTGTTAAAAAGGAATAGGTGTGGAAGTAACTGCAGAACTGTGTCCTCCAGAGGAATGGGAATCAATGGTGAACATTTTTACTGAAATGGAAGAATATTATTACGGTAAAGGAATTATTCATGAGTCACTGTTGAAAAACTATCTTCATACTCAACTGTTCAGCACACTCTCTGGCACACAGGTTATCAGGGCGCGCTGTGGTACCCACATCGTTGGGCTGGCCTGTTGCACTATTCTTTATCCTTCTCCACGGTATAGCGGTGAGTTTCACATCAAAGAACTTTTCGTCTCTCAACATGAGAGAGGCAAAGGGATTGGTAAATCACTCATGCAGTTTATGGCGCAACTTGCCCTTAAGCAGGCGTGTCTCAGCCTGAGCTGGAACGCGGAAAAATCCAACCATCGGGCAAACCGTTTTTACCAGTCACTTGGCGGAAAGATCAACGACAGTATCGTGAGTTATTCTCTGCAGGGTGACTCCCTGAGAACACTGGCTACTGAAGATTAATCAGATCCTCACAACGCTGACCTGAAGAGAAGATAATCGATAGCACGCTTTCATGAGTTGTCAGCCGTTTTCAGGGAGGTCAGCACGATCGCCACGGGTTGATGGATGCGAAATCACAAGAAATTCCACCGGAAACCCGGTGTCATTTCTGGCCTGATGCTTTGCTCCCGGAGGGATTTCGAGTCCTTGCTGAGCCTTGATGTCATGTTTCTCACCCTCTGACTCCATGGCAAGAACACCACTGAGTACAAAGAAAAATTGTCTTGAGACGGCGTGCCAGTGACGTTTTTCAGACGTGCCTGGCGGCATCTTTTCATGAATGACCAGCATGTCCTGACGATTTAACAGATTCCAGCCGTCGCATTCTTCACCCCATACATAGTGCTCTGCGTTTTCCTTAGAAATCATCCTTATCGTCCTTTTAGCTGAATCTAATGAGTGCCTTCAGTATGAGATACAGCACTGAGTGAGTCATGTCTAATCTTTGACACTCAGAATTACGCTGCTGGACTTCCTTCCTTAAGCGTTACCGCCAGAACATCCAGAATGTTACGTGCTGCAACAGTGCCCATCTTCACGTAAGAGTTATCACTGACGCCGCCGATGTGTGGCGACAGAATTACGTTCTCAACATTCTGCCAGATATGTGGTGCCGTGAGGGGTTCTGAGTGGAAACTGTCCAGTGCGGCCCAGGCCACGGTGCCATTCTTCAGCGCCGCGCTCAGCGCGTCATCATCAATGAGTCCGCCGCGTGCGGTGTTCACCAGAATGGCGCCTTTTTTAAACAACGCCAGTTTCTCAGCGTTAATCATCTGGCGCGTCTGTTCGGTGAGCGGGCAGTGCAGCGAAATGACGTCAGACTGTTGCAGCAAATCGTCAAGTGAGGAGGACTCACACTCATCAGGGAAGGTTTTGGCAAAAGGATCATAGGCGAGAACCTTCATGCCAAAAGCCCGGCCAATGCGGGCAACGCGACCACCAATTGCGCCCAGCCCCACCAGTCCCAGTGTTCTGCCTTCCAGATCAATGGACTTATGGGTGGATTTATCCCAGTATCCGTGACGCATACGCTGATCCAGCGTTATCACCGATTTGGCGCAGGCCAGAATCAGCGCCCAGGTATGCTCGGCCACGGCCGCTGCGTTGGCACCCGGCGCGGACTGGACACTGATATGGCGTTCTGCCGCTGCTTTTTGATCAATAACGTCAATGCCGCTGCCATGTTTGGAAATCACCCGCAGGGCAGGTGCGGCATCCATGATGCGGGCGTTGATTTTACCGTAGCGGACGATAATCCCCACAGGGTTATGCTGCTGGCAGAGCTGGAACAGCGTGTCTTCGTCAGGTTGGTTGCCAGCATAAACGATGCGGAATTCAGTCAGCAGATTCAGCGCCTGCGGTGCCAGATCGTTGCCGGTCACCAGAATGACGGAAGATGATGTTGTCATCACAGTGTCTCCCCCTCGTGCAGCATGCCTGCGATTTGAAGCGATTTCTCTAACCAGGGTGCGCGCAGGTCGCCATCACGAATGGCTGCAATGCGGCCGGTCTCAAAATCCAGTTTTTTCTGTGCCAGTTCGAGCAGCTCGGGAACGGCTTCACGCGGCAGAACCACGACGCCATCAATATCACCAATGACAAGATCGCCTGGCTGAATGGCTGCGCCCGCCACAGAAACAGGGAAGTTAACGCGTCCCGCAACAGATTTAGTCGGGCCGCAGGGATTCAAGCCTGCAGAGAAAACCGGGAATCCGTTTGCGCTCAGTGAATCGGCATCACGCACCGCACCATCAATAATGATTCCGGCGATACCAGAAGCTTCAGCCTGAGTGGACATAATTTCCCCGATTAAGGCACAGCTGATATCGCCTTTGCCATCGACAACAATCACATCACCTGGCTGAGCAATTGCCAGTGCGGCGTGAATGGCGAGGTTATCGCCTGGCCTGACTTCAACGGTAATTGCCGGTCCGGCGACTTTCATCGTCGGGGAGACAGGTTTAACGCGACCATGCAGCGTTCCACGTCGTCCGGCAACATCAGCGAGTATCGCTGCCTGATACTGCGCAGCCTGTTTTACGAGCTCTGGCGCGACACGGACAATATCGCGATTGATAAAGGTATTCTCTGCATTAGGCATAAATCATTCCTCGTTTGTTTTACCAGGTGCAATCAAGTTGTACAATATAAAACAACTATATCTATGTTAATTCCGATCGCACCAGTGTTAAGCGTTCATTTGTGATGTAAATACGATGTGAATCACAAATTGCGCGGTAAACTGCCTGCCGTCGCACACAGGAGGACGTACCGATGGGGAATGAAGGCGTAATTGCCGTAGAAAAAGCGCTGGCGCTGCTGGATTGTTTCAAACCTGGCGAGGAGTCGCTGACGCTTACCGCCCTGGCGCAGCTGTCGGGCTACCATAAAACGACGGTTTATCGCCTGATGAACTCACTTGAGCGCATGAACTATGTGATTCGCCGCGACAATGGCGTTTACACTCTGGGGCCCAGACTGCTTTATCTGGGCAAGCTCTATGAGCAGTCCTTCCATCTGGCGAGTATTGTTCAGCCTGAACTGCATGCACTGGCGACCGCGACGGGCGAAAGTGCCTCATGGTATGTGATGGAAAATGAGCAACGACTCTGCCTTTTCAGAGCCGAGCCGTCGGAAGGTTTACGCGAAACGCGCCTGCCGGGCACCTTTCTGCCGCTGGATAATTCTGCTATCGGACAGGTGCTTCGCTACTGGGGTCTGAATGAACCTCTGTTTGACACTGCGCCTATGCTTCCCCTGTTCACGTCAGGTATACGCGATCCGCATATCGCGGCGTTCTCAGTACCGGTGTTTGGCGAAGGTGACAAACTGATTGCGGCGCTGGCACTGACCGGGCCCGCATCACGCCTGACGCAGACAACGTGTGACGGAGGATTGGGTAAACTGATGAAAGAGGTGGCCAGCAGGCTTTCGATTAAATCAGGCGCGCACAAAGTGATGTGCGATAACTTTTATAAAATTTAGCGGTCAGCTTAACCCGCCTGCAGCGAGGCTTTTATACACGGATTTAACCTACCGGCGTTAAAAGCCTCGCTCTTCTCATGAAAAAATCCCCACTTCCCCACCTCAACATGAATTTCCTTCATGTTCGTTGAAATTTAATCACTTTTTTTCAACCCGGCGTTGAGGCATAAAGTAAGAATTGTTAATAACTTTGAGTCATATGAATGCTTGTAAAGGGATAGCAACGCTGGATAAACCCTTAAAACAACCATTCATCTCAGCGACCAGGATACCCGATAGCGATGAACAATTTAGCCTTTACCCTCAAGCGCATTCGTTTCGACGAAAACTATAATCCTTCGAAAAATACGCGGGCGACGACTAACTTCGCTAATTTAGCGCGCGGCGAAAAACGTCAGGAAAATCTGCACAACGCCCTGGCGATGATCGACAATCGTTTTAACGCGCTGGCGCACTGGGACAATCCTAAAAGCGATCGCTATTCTGTTGAACTTGAGATTATTTCTGCTGAGCTGAATCTTCGCCCGGAAAGTTCCGACGAGCTGTTCCCGGCGATTGAAATTCTTAAAACGCACATCGTGGATCATCAAACCGGTCAGCGCATTGAAGGGATTGTCGGCAATAACTTCTCATCCTATGTGCGTGATTATGATTTCAGTGTCGTGCTTGCAGAGCACAATAAAGGCCAGTCAGAATTCAGTCTGCCGGATGATTTTGGTCAGCTGCACGGCAATATTTTTAAAAGCTTTGTCAACTCAGCGGCCTATAAAGAGAGCTTCAGTAAATCGCCGGTTATCTGCCTGAGCGTGTCGAGCAAAAACACCTACGTGCGCAACGGTAACCATCATCCGGTACTGGGCATCGAATATCAGCAGGATGCGCCTTCCCTGACTGACGTTTACTTCGGAAAAATGGGTCTGAAAGTGCGCTTCTTCATGCCGCAGGGCAGTGTTGCGCCGCTGGCCTTCTACTTCCATGGTGACCTGCTTAGCGATTACACCAATCTTGAGCTGATCAGCACCATCAGTACGATGGAAACGTTCCAGAAAATCTATCGCCCGGAAATTTATAACGCCAATTCTGCAGCCGGACAGTGCTATCAGCCCACGCTGCAGCATCAGGATTATTCATTAACCCGCATTGTTTACGATCGCGAAGAGCGCAGCCGACTGGCCGTCGAGCAGGGCAGGTTTACTGAGGCGCATTTCATCAAGCCTAATCAGACACTTCTTGCACAATGGTCTGCTGAATTCGTTCTTTGATTAATTAAAACCAGAAGGTCACCTGCTATGAAAACCTTATTACCGACATCCACCGCGGGCAGCCTGCCTAAACCTTCATGGATTGCGCAGCCAGAGGTGCTCTGGTCACCCTGGAAATTGCAGGATGATGAGTTAGTTGACGGCAAAAGAGATGCGCTGCGTCTGTGTCTGGACGATCAGGTTCGTGCCGGTATTGATATCGTCAGTGATGGCGAGCAAACCCGTCAGCACTTCGTGACGACGTTTATTGAGCACCTCAGCGGTGTGGATTTTGAAAAGCGCGAAGTGGTCCGCATCCGTAATCGTTACGACGCGAGCGTCCCGACCGTGGTGGGTGAAGTCTCACGTCAGAAGCCTGTGTTTGTTGAAGATGCGAAAATCCTGCGCAAACTGACCGATCGTCCTATTAAGTGGGCGTTGCCGGGGCCGATGACGATGATCGATACCCTGTATGACAATCACTACAAAAGTCGTGAAAAGCTGGCCTGGGAATTCGCAAAAATCCTGAATCAGGAAGCCAAAGAGTTAGAAGCAGCAGGCGTGGATATCATTCAGTTTGATGAGCCTGCGTTTAACGTCTTCTTCGATGAGGTGAATGACTGGGGTATTGCTGCGTTAGAGCGTGCCATCGAAGGTCTGAAATGCGAAACCGCCGTTCATATCTGTTATGGCTACGGCATTAAGGCGAATACCGACTGGAAGAAAACGCTGGGTACAGAGTGGCGTCAGTATGAAGAGGTATTCCCAAAACTTCAGCGTTCGGCTATCGATATCGTTTCACTGGAGTGTCAGAACTCGCGCGTTCCGATGGACCTGATCGAGCTGATTCGCGGTAAAAAAGTCATGGTCGGTGCTATCGACGTGGCAACCCATGAAATTGAGACACCTGAAGCAGTGGCAAACACGCTGCGCAAGGCGCTGCAGTTTGTGGATGCTGAAAATCTCTATCCTTCTACCAACTGCGGCATGATCCCGCTGCCGCGTCAGGTGGCCAATGGCAAACTGCATGCGTTGAGTGCCGGCGCAGAGATTGTCCGCAGAGAGATTCTGGGAAAATAAACTTTTCCTGAGCAGGCTCAGTCCGGCTGGCGATTCGCTAGTGAGAAACCAAAAGCCGGACTGAGTAGTATTCCCTGTGCTGGGAGTGGGTTTGCACAGGGATACGTGTCAGCATTAAAATTACGCTACTACCTATCTTCTGCACCTTCTCTTTTCCCGCCAGCCTCATCGTTAAAATATCTTCTGCCCTGATCCCTTACTCATATCGTCATGTTATATCTGTTGTTAAAGCTGATATTGTCAGTCAATCATCAGGTAAAAGGATCGAAGATGAATACAATATTTGAGTGGCGCCATAACCATTATCTGATCAGTACCGACAAGAAAAAAATCAGACCAAAAGGCTAACCGGGAGAACTATATCTGGACGATGACGCGGCCTGATATCTATGCCGGGAATAATCGTTAAATAACCACGGCTAAACAGCGATAATCCGTTCAGATACAGCGCGGTGTAAATCCATCATCAAGCATGGATGTCTGCCAATAAACGGATCAGACTGGCCGCAGGACGATCACAGCGTATCGACACGCCTTGCTGGTGCTATTTCTGAAGACACAATCAGCTGGATCGCCCAGTTCCAGACAGTCGCCAGACGCCATTTCATACGTGCTGGAGCCGGCTTCGAAGGTCAATGACCCTTCCAGTACCCATATAAGCTGACGTCTCGAAATATACGAGATAGCGGGCATCGGCACAGCGGTATTGGCGGGCAGTTCGACACTGACCAGATCGACCGGCATCTCACCCGGTGAAACGTGCCGACGCAAATAGCCGGTTTCAGGATCCTGCCATACCGGCTGATTTTCGTGCCTGACCAGCGTTCCTGTCTGAACTTCGGTCTGGGCCAGAAGCTGCGAGATGCTCATGTCAAAAGAGCCCGAAAGCCGCGCTAACAGCACTGCCGTCGGGCTGCTCTCTCCACGCTCAATTTTGTGGATCATCGCCCGCGATACACCGGAGTGACCTGCAAGGTCAGTCAGTGACCAGCCGCGCTTTTCTCTTTCCTCTTTAACCTTTAATCCGATCCGGATATTCAGGCTATCTTCTTTACTGGACATTTCATCTAACATAATGGATAACTATCATTGTGTACAATTCATCTACTTTAGTGAATGGGCAAAGGGGTGTCTACCATGATTATTCGTGCGGCTATTGAAAGTGATGCTGATGTGATTGCTGAGATTTATAACGATGCGGTGCTTAACACCACGGCTATCTGGAATGAAAGCAGGGTAGATGTCGCGAACCGCATCGCATGGATACACAGTCGTCAGCAGGCGGGTTTTCCTGTGATAGTGGCAACGGACAACGATGAAAGCGTGCTGGGATATGCCTCATTCGGTGACTGGCGGCCCTGGGATGGATATCGCCACACCGTTGAACACTCTGTTTATGTTCATAATCACGCGCGGGGACAAGGCATAGGTGATGCCCTGATGCGGACGTTAATTCAGCTTGCCTGTAAGAGCAAAAAGCACGTGATGGTGGCGGGCATTGAATCGGAAAATGTAGCGTCAATCACACTGCATAAAAAGCTGGGCTTCACGGAGGCGGGCACCATGAAAGAAGTCGGCAATAAATTCGGGCGCTGGCTGGATCTGACATTTATGCAGTTGCGTCTGGATGACCGCAAACATCCATGACTATCACTGCCTGAACGTTAACGCGCGCATGCGGTGGCGGACATCCTTTGGAGGCTGGACGACATCGTGTGAATGAATTGTAAATTCATACACCAGCCGATATAACAGACGGATAACCACGCATCACCGAGGCAATGATGGCGCTTTCACACGAGTTAGTCCTGATCTTCACCACCTATCTTGTCGCCACGGCCAGTCCCGGGCCGAGCAATATGGCCATAATGGGCACGGCAATGAAAAAGGGCAGAGGTGCCGCACTGGCGCTGGCGGCGGGTGTCGTGAGTGGTTCAATGATCTGGGCGCTGCTTGCCGCCTGCGGTGTGCTGACCGTGCTGGCAACCTTCGCCCAGTTACTGATTGTGTTAAAAATCGGCGGTGGCTTGTATCTGCTCTGGCTGGCCTTTAAAGCGGGCAAATCAGCATTACGTCGCACGGAAGCCAGTGACTTTACCGCCAGCGATGATCGTGTAGCTTATGGCAGGCTTTTCCGGCAGGGGATCCTGATGCATATCGGTAATCCTAAAGCGATTCTCACCTGGGTAGCCATTATGTCATTTGCACTGAAGCCAGAGGGGATGGCGTCAACGCTACCTATTGTTATCTGCGGCTGTGCGGCCATTTGTATGCTTGTCTTCGGTGGATATGCTCTGCTGTTCTCAACTGCCGTCATGAGCGCCTTTTACCGTCGGATTCGTCGGGAACTCGATGCGCTGTTAGCCTGCTGCTTTGGTCTGGCAGGGTTAAAACTGATATTCAGCCGCAACTCGTGACCTTCAATGATGAGTGATAGAATTTTGCTTCTGGCTTAAAACCTGAAATGATCGGGTAATTTCAGAATCCCCACTTACAAGGCAAAAAAATGCAAGGCGCATGTCTCTGCGGAACCGTGACTTTTGAACTATCGATTACACCCAGGCACTTTTATCGGTGCCACTGTTCACTCTGCAGAAAGCAAAGCGGAACCGGCTACAATCTTGCAACGCTGGTGAATGAGACAGACTTTAGCTGGCTATCCGGTGAAAGCCAGCTCGCTTCCTGGCGTAAACCGACCGGTTATCGCAACGATTTTTGTTCCAGCTGTGGTTCGACCGTACCTAACGCGCTGCGTGACAGGCCTTATATCTGGATCCCGGTGGGTTTACTCAATGAACCTGCCGATATGCAGTGCATCGGAGACTACTGTACCGATGACGCGATGCCCTGGGACACAACCCGTTCAGAGACAAATCATGCCGGGCCTGTTGAGTCGCTGAATGCACTATTGGCGAGCTTAACGTTACTGGATTAATAACAGCAGCCATGGTCAGTTATTCGTAAACGTTAAGCCCCAGTATTTCAGACAGGCATTCACATCAGTTGAAGAATGCAGCAGAAGCTTAGGCAGTCTGACATGGTCATAAAGTTTCTTATGGCGCTTTCTGTTCTTTGGGGCAGTAAGGATAATATATTTCAGCATATCCAGGGTTACATGCTCTTTGCGTATTCCGAGACCGCCAACTCGCGGCGTGAATGAGTAGCATCTGCGAATATACCGAAACAGCGCCACTGGCACTTTTACATCCAGAAGAATGAATCCGGTGGCGCGCGCGAGACGTTCTTCAATACATTTTGTGTAATTCCCATCCATAACCCATTTTTCCTGACTCACCGCGGCAGCGTGCAAGCGGAGAAATTCAGCCGGTGCTCTTGGAATCCATTGGCTTCCCGGAAGATGGTGAAGTTGATCCAGATGAATGGCAGGTAATGCTGTTTTGTGGGAGATAGCGTCCGCTAAAGTCGATTTTCCGCTGTTCGACGGGCCCATAATACAAATGCGCGGTCCGAGCGCGTCTAAAGAAAGTAATGTGGTCACAATATTTTCCGGGATTATGCTGTCAGGAAAAAGATAAATGAGTACAGCTCTGATAGCCATCTGCATACCGCAATGATGAGATTCAACGGGTAAAAAGCGTGTAAAAACGCCACCAACGGTAAAGGTCCGGGAACAAAAAGCACAGATTACACATTTACAAATTTAAATGTGTAAATATAATGGCGCCTCTTCACACATCAGAGGACTTTTTGTTATGCCGTCACTTTTTACCCCCCTGAACCTGGGCGATCTCAAACTTCGAAACCGCATTGTCCTGCCGCCGCTGACGCGTTGCCGCAGTGAACAGCCGGGCAATATTCCCGGCGATATGATGGTGGAATACTACCGTCAGCGTGCCGGTGCGGGACTGATGGTCACTGAAGGCACCCAGATTGAGCCTCGCGGGCAGGGCTATGCATGGACGCCGGGGATCCATAGCGACGCGCAAATCGCGGGCTGGAAAAAGGTTACAGAGGCGGTACATCAGGAAGGTGCCACCATTTTCTGCCAGCTCTGGCATGTTGGCCGCGTGTCACACAATGAACTTCAGCCAGGTAAACAGCCACCGGTAGCGCCTTCAGCCATCGCAGCCGATAACGTCCGGGTATTTATTGAAACCGGGCCAGGCGCGGGGATACTGACCGCACCCAGCGAGCCACGGGCACTGACCACAGAGGAAGTTAAAGAGATCGTTGCGCTTTACCGACAGGCAGCGGAGAACGCCAAAGCAGCCGGTTTCGACGGCGTGGAACTGCATTCCGCTAACGGCTATCTGATTAACCAGTTTATTTCAGAGCATACTAATCTGCGTACGGATGAATATGGTGGCTCAGCGGAGAATCGTCTGCGCTTCCTGCGTGAAGTCGTTGAGGCGGTCAGCTCGGTCTTTGGCAGCCATCGCGTGGGCGTTCGGTTTGCCCCTCTGTTTTCGAGTACTGACGAAGAGCGCGTTTATCTCGGTCTGGTTGAAAGCGATCCCCATGCCACCTACATCCGTGCTGCGCAACTGCTGAATGAGCTGGAAGTCGGCTATCTCTCCATTGCCGAAGCGGACTGGGATAATAGCCCGGACATGCCCGAGAGTTTCCGCGTCGCATTGAGGGAAACATTCCGATCTCCGATCATCTATTCCGGTCGTTACACGGCTGAAAAAGCGCAGCATGTACTGGAAAAAGGCTGGGGCGATCTGTTTGGTTTTGGTCGTTCATTTATCGCTAATCCTGATTTGCCTGCACGCATTAAATCAGGTCATCCGCTGAATGAGGTCGACCACGCCTCTCTGTATGGCGGCACGGAGAAGGGTTATACTGACTATCCTGTTTTTCAATCCTGATACTCTGTGAGGCGGCATGTCCCCCGAAAATGCCCTGAAGTTACTGTCCAATCCAACCCGAGTGGCAGTGCTGAAGTGGCTTAAGCATCCTGAAGAAGCGTTTGCGGGCTATACCCAGCTCTATCCCTTCGATCAGTATGGCGTCTGTGCCAGCCTCATACAGGACAAGGCGGGCTTATCACAGCCCGCCACGTCGTTATGCCTGAAAGCACTTCACAGTGCCGGGCTGGTCGAAGCCAGCAAAGTGGGCAAATGGACCTATTATCGTCGTGCTGAACCGCGTATTCGTGAAATCACCGACGTGCTGACACAATCACTGCAGGCGCTGTAAGGCGACTGCAGTTTAAACACCCTCTCATTGCCTACTGCTAACGCATTGCATTTGACTCTGGCGCAAAACCTTGCCTGTCCCCTAAAATTCTTAGCAGCCATCCTGTGCGCGCTTGACGAAGCTGCCCGCTTCACTTACAACTAAACCCGTCAGGGGAGTCTCGCCAGAGAGACTGAGAGGCTAATAGCGCATCGCGCGGCTTAGCGACCCTTAGAACCTGACCCAGTTGATACTGGCGTAGGAAGACGGGTATCGCATCAGATACTTGCCGCAGGGGCGCATGCACGACGCCTCTGCCTTTTCCCTCCGTATCACGGGTCTTCGTTAACGTATAACGAGGCCAAAGTGAAATATCTCATCCAGAATCTCTCTCTTCCTCGCCGGTGGACATCATGAGCCGCTGGTCGGTGCTTGGCAGTGGCGTGGCCGGGCTGTGCGTCGCCACACTGCTGATGGAGCGGGGCGAAACCGTCGAAATCATTACGCAGCCTGACTGTCGTGCCGCCTCACACTGGGCGGGTGGCATGCTCGCGCCCTGGTGCGAAGCGGAAAGCGCGCCTCAGCAGGTGATCGATTGGGGCCAGCACGCTGCAGGCTGGTGGTCGCAACGTGTTGATGGCGTGGAACAGCAGGGTACGCTGGTGGTTGCGCCGCCGCGTGATAGCCGCGAACTGACGCGCTTCGCCAGCATGACGGAAAAACATGAGTGGGTCGTACCGGGTGATATCGAACCGGCGCTGGAAAATCGCTTTGCCCGTGGTCTGTATTTTGCGGCGGAGGCGCATCTCGATCCCCGCCGCGCGTTGCAGCAACTGCGTGACAAATTACAACAGGCTGGCGTGCCCTTACACAGTGGTGAACCCACCGGCACCATCATTGACTGCCGTGGCATTCACGCCGCGGATCAGCAGCCCGCGCTGCGCGCCGTACGGGGTGAAATGCTGATCCTCCAGACGCATGACGTTCAGCTCTCCCGTCCTGTCCGGCTGCTGCATCCTCGCTTTCCCTGCTATCTGGTGCCCCGAGCAGAAGGGCACTTCATGCTGGGTGCCACCATGGTCGAAAGTCACGACAGCAGTCCGATTAGCGCCAGAGCCATGATGGAGTTGCTAAGCGCCGCTTACAGTCTGCATCCGGCGCTGGCTGAAGCGCGGATTGTGGAGAGCGGCACCGGCCTGCGCCCTGCCTATCAACAGAACCTGCCGGAGGTTCGTTTTGAGAATGGCCGTTTTTCGCTCAATGGGCTGTATCGCCATGGCTTTTTGCTGGCGCCGATCATGGCTGAAAACCTCATGCTGCAACTGACTCAGGAGATGACTCATGCGAGTTCAACTTAATGGACGCACGATTGAAACCGATGCAGGCACGCTGGCGGAACTGCTGCAGGAGCAGCAGATCGACCCGCGCTCCGTCGCCGCCGCGCTGAACGGTGAGTTTGTGCCGCGAAGCCGGTATGCCAGCCAGCAACTTGAGGCGGGTAATCAGCTGGAAATCCTGTCACCGATGCAGGGAGGTTAATGATGTTCTATCAATTTGCGCCGCAATCCCGCTTTCTTCTGGGTACTGCTGGCTATCCGTCTCCCGACATTCTGCAGCAGGCGATCGACGCCTCAGGTGCAGAAATCATTACTGTCAGCCTTCGACGGGAGGGCAGCGAAGGGGGTGCCTTCCGCACGCTACTGCAACAGCTCAACAAGCGCATTCTGCCGAATACAGCCGGTTGCCACACGGTAAAAGAAGCCGTGACAACGGCGCAAATGGCGCGTGAACTGTTCGACACGCCATGGATCAAACTGGAAGTGATCGGCCATGCTGACACGCTGCAACCCGATCCTTTTGCACTGGTTGAAGCCGCGCGCATCCTATGTGCTGACGGTTTCCAGGTTTTTCCCTATACCACCGAAGATCTGATTGTCGGTGAAAAATTGCTGGAAGCGGGTTGCGAAGTGCTGATGCCCTGGGGCGCGCCAATTGGCTCCGGTCAGGGGCTGCGCAATATCGAAGGGCTGCGCACGATGCGTGCGTGGTTTAAAGATGTGCCGCTGATTATCGACGCAGGTATCGGCTCACCCGGTCAGGCGGCGCAGGCTATGGAGATGGGTTTCGACGGTGTGCTGCTCAACACAGCGGTGGCAAAAGCAGGCGATCCGGTGCGGATGGCCGGTGCGTTTGCTGCTGCGATTTATGGCGGACATCAGGGATTCCAGGCGGGCCTGATGGAGCAGCGTGATATGGCCTCTGCCTCTACGCCCATTTTTGGTCTGGCAGAGTTCTGAGGAGAGACAATGGCGCGTTATCAGCGACAGACCATGTTGCCTGAAATTGGCGAAGCGGGGCAGCAGCGGCTGGCCAGGGCAAGCGTGCTGGTGGTGGGCGCGGGCGGCCTCAGCGCCACCCTGCTGCCGTTACTGGCAGGTGCGGGCGTGGGATTTATTCGTCTTTACGATGGCGATCGTGTTGAACTGCACAATCTTCACCGGCAGACGTTGTTTGGTGTCGGCGATGTGGGCGAGCCTAAAGCACGCTGTGCGCAGCGTGCGCTGGCGCAGCGAAATCCTGACTGCCTTGTCGAGGCGCATTCACACCTGCTGAGCGCCAGTCAGCTACCGCAGGCGCTGGAGGGAATCGATCTGGTGGTGGATGCGGCGGATAACTTCGCCATTACTTATCAGCTTTCTGACGCCTGCTATCCGCGCGACCTGCCGCTGATCTGCGCCTCGGTGCTGGGGCGTAAAGGGTATGTCGGCGGATTCTGCGGCGGTGCGCCCGGCTATCGCGCAGTGTTCCCGCAGTTGCCCGTGGCCTCGGGTAACTGCAATACCGCTGGGGTAATGGGACCTGCGGTGGCGACGCTGGGTGCAATGCAGGCACAGATGGCACTGAGTGTATTACTCAGGCTGATGCCGTCGCCGCTTGGCTGCATGATCCAGTGTGACTTTGTGGACTGGCACATCAGGCAGTTTCGCTTCGACGATGCACCTGAGCCTGACGCGCCGGGCACGCCTTTTATCGATCGTCTGATGCTCAGGGATGATGACTGCGTTGTGGAGTTGCGTAGTCTGGAGGAGGCGTCTGAAAGTGTGGCTGATAGGGTGTTACGGATTCTGCCGCAGCAGATAGCAGCCTGGCAGCCGCCATCCGATCAGCGCGTGGTGCTGGTGTGCGCCAGTGGCATGCGCGCCGCCCAGGCGGCGGATAACCTTGCCGCGCGGGGCGTTACGCGGCTGGCGCTGATGGCAGCGAATACGCTGTAGGAGGCGGGTTTAAATCACCTCGACCAGCTGGAACGTCTCGAAGATCAGCTCCATTTCGCTGTGGAAATAGCCTTCACGTTCGAAATAGCGCTGATGTTCCTGTCGCCAGTAGTCCAGGCTGAGATCGCCTTCACCCTCCAGCATCGCCATCTCTGGCGTCACGCGGTCAAAGCGCGTCAGGAATAGTCCGGTGGTGCGGATAACACACACCGGCTGCTTTTCGCCGTTCAGAACAATGCTGTAACCGCCCGGCTGAGGCAAGGCATCCTGCTCCTGCCAGCTCCGCAATGAACCGCAGGTAGCCACCTTCTTTCCGGCAATAATCAGCGTTGCAAGCTCGCTGGCTAATTCCGGAGAATCACCAAATGCATCTGTAAATGCACCCGGATATTTGTCCTGTATCTGTTCAAGCGTCATTGTCATCTGCAAATCCTTAGTGAAATAAGCGCCTGACCAGCATAACTGCAGGCCAGCGGCGCCGTTTAGAGGATGTAGCAACGGCTCAAACGCTGCTAATAGCCGTACAGCTTACCCGGCCTGCTTACGGGAAAACAGGCATAATTATCAGGACATTGAAAGAGATGGCGTTCTGACACTCCTTGCGGTGGTTTTAAGACTGGCGCGGCAACGGCGGCCGCGCACGTAAAACTAACGCATCAGAAAGCTCGACCAATGTTCGATGTCGTCACCACTGCTGATTTCAGGTTGTACCAGACCATTGACCATAAAGGTCGGGGAAACGTGGATACCATTCTGACGGGCATACTTGCAGTGCCATTTAATCGCGTTCTGCAGGTCAGGCTGATCAAACGCGGCGCTGGCATCTACGCCACTGTACGCTTTAAGACGGTCCAGAATCTGGTTTGGCGTGGCATCGCGATTCGGGCCGGTGCAGTGGTCGGTGAATTCGAACTCTTCACGATGATCGGCCACCGCCTGCATCACCTTCTTCGCCGCCTCTTTACTTTCGCAGGCGGCGGCAAGGATATAGCGGACAATCAGCCCGGAATAAAGATGCCATGGCTGAGATTGCAGCCGGATCTTCACGGTGATTTTACCTTCACCCGCGTGCGCCAGTAATGCGTCTAATTTATTGAATGCACGGACCGAAAAAGGACAGGTAGGTTCCAGGAAAACTTCAAATACTTCGGGGCCATGGCCCCACACCAGGACATCAGCATGCTGATACATCGGTAACTCCTAAAAGATAAACAGGAAGGTAAGACATTTACTCTGGCAAATCCTCTTTATTTCAGCCAGTTGAGAATCAGCCGCTATTGTTACAAAAATCAGCAATCAATCACTGACCGGCGCGTAACAGGAGACAGGCAGGTCCATTGCTCGCTAGAATTAAAGGCATTAGCATTCTCATTATCTGACTCTTTATCGTCAGCTGAACTGAAGAGCGCTATAGTTACCCGCAGAGTTTGCTATCTGCATGATGAAGCCATCTCTGCGACTTTCCTGCTGATCGCCTGCCCCGAGCCGATAAGCGTTAAAAGAGGTTAATTTTGCATACCGATCTCACCTGGAAAACTCTGCATCGCGTCATTAACCAGACGATCTCAGACATGCTGGACGAGCAGCAGAGTATCAATGTGTTGTCACTCCGCGCCCGATTGCATGAACTGGCAGAAAAAGAGGAGGATGAGGTCATGGTCTTATGTTACTGGCAGGCGAGTAAAATTTTAATGCGATTGCCCGCCACGGTAACCGCCAGTCAGTTAATGGTTGCTGCACGTCACGCGTTTCGCACACCAATGGATCACGATTTAACCTGAAAGATATTTCACGCACGAAGGTGCCCGCCCCGTTCCCGTTATCCTCTGTTTATCTCCTGAACGCGGTTTTCCCCAACTTCTGTTAAAATTGAACCTCTGCGCCACTTTGCAGGATGCATGCTCGGGAGAAACTATGTTGTGGATTTGGAATGCCCTGATTGTTCTGGTCACCGTTATCGGTATGGAGATAACGGCTGCACTGGCGCACAAATATATTATGCACGGCTGGGGTTGGGGCTGGCATTTGTCACATCATGAACCCCATAAAGGCTGGTTTGAGGTTAACGACCTTTATGCAGTGGTATTCGCCTGCCTGTCGATTTTGCTCATTTATCTGGGCAGCACAGGTGTCTGGCCGTTGCAGTGGATTGGCGCGGGGATGACGCTTTACGGTTTGCTCTATTTTATCGTGCATGATGGCCTGGTTCATCAACGCTGGCCGTTCCGCTATGTTCCGCGCCGGGGTTATCTGCGCAGACTTTATATGGCGCACCGCATGCATCATGCTGTACGTGGCAAAGAGGACTGCGTCTCGTTTGGTTTCCTTTATGCGCCGCCGTTGTCAAAACTGCAGGCGACGCTGCGGGAACGTCACGGTGTTAAACGGGGCGCTGCCAGAGGTAAGCGGGACGTGGAGCAGGATGCGCCATCCGGGAAGTAACCGCCTGACCTGATGCCGCCATCAGCATAGCCAGTTTCTCGGGTGTGCTGGTGGACTGGCGTTGATCCCACGCCTGTGAACCCGCCTGAACAACTTTCATCCCGATTTTACGATACACCTGTTTAGCAGTAGCAATCGCCCACGCTGAGCGCAGAGGCAAACCGGGCAGTCCGGCTAACGACGACTGGTAATAGGGCTCGGCCGTCTCTACCAGCCGACGGGCCACGCGACTCAGTGCCTGGCGATTATGCGGGTCAGCCAGCGTCTCTCGTGTCAGACCCGCTTCAGTCAGCCACTCGGCGGGCAAATAGCAGCGTCCCGCTTCAGCATCTTCAACGATATCGCGCGCAATATTGGTCAGCTGAAATGCCAGCCCGAGATCACAGGCACGATCCAGCGTGGCATTGTCTCGCACGCCCATAATCTGCGCCATCATCAGACCCACCACGCCCGCGACGTGATAACAGTAGCGCAGCGTATCATCCAGCGTCTGATAGCGTGTCTCGCGAACATCCATCGCAAAACCTGCAAGATGATCAAAGGCATAAGCAGGCAGAATGTCATGCGCCATCGCCACCTCCTGAAAGGCCGCAAAGGCAGGTTCATGCATCTGTGATCCGGCATAGGCCTGACGCGTTTTCATCTCCAGTTGCGCCAGGCGCTGTTCCGCAGATTGCAGCGACGGCGTATTGTTACTGAAGCCCAGCACCTGATCGTCAATCACGTCGTCACAGTGCCGACACCAGGCGTAGAGCATCAGCACACTGCGTCGTGTTTTGGCATCAAAAAGCTTCGATGCCGTGGCGAAGCTTTTTGAACCCACTTCCATGGTTTCTACGGCATGGTCGAGCAGTGACGGACTGTTCAAGCCAAATCCTCCAGCATTAATCCTGCAGTGGCTTTGGCCGAACCAATGACGCCCGGAATACCCGCGCCCGGATGGGTGCCTGCACCGACCAGATAGAGATTTTTGATCGTCTTATCGCGGTTGTGCGGCCGGAACCAGGCGCTCTGCGTCAGGATCGGCTCCACCGAGAACGCCGAGCCCTGATAGGCATTCAACTCATCGCGAAAATCAAACGGCGTGAAGATGCGGTGCGTCACGAGCTGACTGCGCAGGCCCGGCATATAGTGCTGCTCCAGATAGTCGAAGATGCGGTCGCGCAGGCGCGGACCTTCAACACTCCAGTCGATATCGGCGGTGCCGAGATGCGGCACGGGCGCCAGCACGTAATAGCTGCCGCAGCCTTCAGGTGCCAGTGACGGATCGGTCACGCAGGGCGCATGCAGATAGAGTGAGAAGTCCTCTGCCAGCGCGTCTTTGTTGAAGATCTCATCAATTAATTCGCGGTAGCGCGGACCAAAGCAAACGGTATGGTGCGCCAGCTGATCATGATGATGATTCAGGCCAAAATAGATGACAAACAGCGAGTTACTCATGCGCTTATTCTGCAGGGTTTTCCCCTGCGCCACCGATGCCGGATGCTGGCTCAGTAATTCGCTATACGTGTGAACCACATCCGCGTTAGAGGCGACCGCACGGGTCGGGAATACCCGCCCGTCATCCAGATGCACGGCGGTAATTCTATTTTCCAGCGTCTCCAGACGGGCAACGCTGGCATTCAGCTCTACTTCCCCACCCAGATCCTCAAACAGCTTCACCATGCCCTGAACCAGCGCGCCAGTGCCGCCGCGTGGGAACCAGACGCCCCATTCACGTTCCAGTGCATGAATCAGGGTGTAAATTGACGACGTGCCAAAGGGATTTCCGCCCACCAGTAGCGAGTGAAAAGAGAATGCCTGACGAAGATGTTCATCTTCAATGTAGCTTGCCACTTTGCTGTAAACACTGCGCCACGCCTGTAATTTTGCCAGCTGAGGTGCAGCACGCAACATGTCGCGGAAAGAGAGAAACGGCACAGTGCCGAGTTTCAGATAGCCTTCTGCAAACACCGCACGGGAATAGTCAAGAAAGCGCCGGTAGCCTTCAACATCACGCGGGTTAAACGCGGCAATCTGTGCTTCCAGCGCTGGCTGATCGTTGTCATAACTGAATACCTTGCCAGACTCCCAGCAGAGGCGATAAAACGGCTTGACTGGCATCAGCTCGACATAGTCAGAGAGCCTTTTGCCCGCCAGCGTGAACAGCTCTTCAATGGCGCTCGGATCGGTGATTACCGTTGGACCGGCATCAAAGGTGTAGCCCTGATCCTCATAGACATAAGCCCGGCCGCCAGGCTTGTCACGCTGTTCCAGCAGTCGGGTGGGAATACCGGACGCCTGAAGGCGAATGGCCAGAGCCAGACCACCAAAGCCTGCGCCAATTACTGTCGTTCTATTCATTGCATCGCCTGTTGACGGTGAGGAGTCATAATAGCCTGTAATGCCGCCAGTACGGGAACCGGTGGCTTGCCGCTTAGGATACGCAGCCGATCAGACAAAGTGAGTTTTCCCGCATAAAAACGGGCGATCAGATCTTCGGGAAGTCCATAAAAACGTTGCATAACCTGCCAGCGCCGGTCAGCCGGACCCGCGAGAAACAGCATCCGGTTTAGCATGCGGAAGAAGCGCTGCTGCTGCCAGGCCTGACTGGCGAAATGCGCAATGGTGGCGTGCAGGGTTTCAGAGGTAAACGTCTGCATCTGAGCCAGCCGGTCAGCCAGTGAGACCGCCAGTGGCAGAGAGTAGCCAGTGGTAGGATGAAATAACCCGGCACGCAGACCACTGCAGGGTAAATCGCGTTTCTGCCAGAAGGCAGCCACGTCGCCGGTCAGTGTAATCGGTAACGCGCCTTGCTCTTCTCGCAGTAGCTGGTTCAGTTTCCAGCCCTGCTGCGCGGCATAGTCACGGATATTCTGACGGGCGCGATCGCCTTCCAGCGTGGCGTGATCAATATAATGGGTATCTTCAATCAGCAGTGTATCGGCAGAAAACGGCAGGCTGTAGACAAAACGATAGCCTGCCTGCTGATCCACCGTCGCATCCATGATGATCGGTTCAGTCAGTCCGTGTGGTTCACTGAGCTGCCACTCCTGCCCCACGAACGACTGGAAGCCCATACGCAACGCGGTATCGGACTGATAGCCACGACCATCGATCACCGCGTCAGTGTCCAGTACGCGGCCATCCTCCAGCGTGACCGAGCGTGAAGCGATGTTCGCCACTCTGGTGTTCAGCAGCAGTTCCGACGCAAATCTGTCACGAATGACCTGCGCAAAACGCTCTGCGGTCACGCAAAAATAGCCACTGTTCAGGGAACGATGTCGTTGAGGAAAGCGCACTTCATAACCGGGCCAGTGATGAACGACCAGTGGCGCAATCCAGTGATGCTGTGTTTCAGTCAGATCTTCCGCATGAAATGACCAGGTGTGATGCGCGCCTGGCTCAATTTCGGCATCAATTAAGAGAATGCGCAGGGACGGCCGCTGCTGATGCAGGCGCAAAGCAATCAGGCCGTTTGCCAGTCCCGCACCCACCAGAATAAGATCATACCGCGGCATAATCTCTCCTCTTAAGCACCGGTTTACGGGTCAGCATCGCCTGTTCGACAATGTCCGCTGCCAGTGTTGTCCCGCCCGCCTGACGAAGGGCGGTGCGCAGCGTTTTCATCTGCTCAACGTAACTCTCATCTGCCAGCAAGGTCTGGAGCTGGCGGGCCATTGAGTGGCTGGTGGTAAAGCGTGATGCGCGACGTCCGATACCGTGCCAGACCACTCTGGCCGCAACGCCTGGCTGATCAAAGGCCAGGGGGATCGCCAGAAGCGGCGTCAGGTGGTTAACTGCATCCAGCACCGTGTTCATCCCGCCGTGGGTGATGGCCAGATCGGCCTGCGCCAGAGCCGCTGCCTGATCGGCAAAATCGACCACCTGAACATGGCTGGCCTGCGCGAGTTTCTCCGCCTGAAACGGTGACAGGCGACCGCAATGCGCCAGCAATAACTGCGCGTCAATCTCCTGACAGGCACGGACGATGGTTTTAAACAGGCCGTAGCGATGACCCTGCAGGGTGCCGAGTGAAGCAAAAACCTTCGGTTTGTCGTCCTGCGTGAAATAGCGTGTCTTCGACGCAGCCGATGACGATTCCGCAGCGCGCAGAGGTCCAACCGCGTGGAAATGGTCGGGCAGGGTCTGGCGGGGAAAATCGAGTGCCGGGATAAGCTGGCTGATCTGTGCCAGCGGTGAAAAACAGTGATGCAGTTTTTCGCGCGATGCTAATCCCATTGCATGAGCATTGCGGGCGATCACCCGATCGTGACGCCGCATCAGCCAGTCGTAGATTTTTTCACTGGTGCGATAGCGTTCGCGCGCCTGATCTGTCCCTGCATAGTCAAATGGCATCACGGCCAGCGGAAAATCTGCCTCACGGTTTAGCGGCAGCGCACAGGCAACCGAAACGAAAGGCAGATTCAGAAACTCTGCTGCTAATGCACCGGCAGGTTCCATCTGATCGACGATGACGCCATCGATCGCCAGCGTGTTCAGCACCACCGGCAATTCGCGACAGAGCATATCGGTGCTGCGCGCCATCTCATTGATCAGTTTCAGCATCGACGGGCCAAGAGGATGCGCCGCCAGCTGCAGGGTATGCGCCAGACTGCCCGCGGGATGCGAGGCTAAGCCCAGCGGGAAAAAGCCAATTCGCCGGTCAGTGAGAAGCGCGCTGACGTCCGTCTGCTGGATAAAGGTAATCTGGTGTCCGCGCGCGATTAAAGCCTGGCTAAGATGCTGAAGCGCCTGCACATGGCTATAAAAGGGCGGTGCGATGACCGCGTAGTGGCTCATGCAGCATCCTTAACTGACGGCAGCGAGTTTTTTCTCAAACCAGGCCTGAACAAAATGATGTGTGGAATAACCGTCCTGACAGGCCGAGAGCAGATGCTCGCTGGCGCAACGCAGATGGTCTCGCAGTCGCGTTTCCACTGCCTGAGGCCCAAGCAGATTCACCAGCGTCGATTTACCCTCATCCTGATGGGTATCTTTGCCGGTATCGGCCATGCCGTCGGTAAGATCGTCCAGCAACTGGAAAGCCTGACCGAGATTCAGTGAAAAACGGTGCAGCTCTTCGCGGGTCTCTGCAGATGCTTCTGCCACAATGGAGGCCATCTGCATTGAGGCGCAGAACAGCGTGCTGGTTTTATAGTGATTGGTCATCAGAATGGCATCAGCACTGCGTGGTTTGTCACCCTCTGAGAGATCTTTGAATTGACCCTGCACCAGTCCCTGCATACCGACCGCATGGGATAACTCCGCGACGGCGTCTGCTCTGGCGGCCGCTGTTAAGCCTTCTGCCATGGCGACCACGCCAAATGCCTTACTCAGCAGTGCAACCGCGGCCAGAATCGCCACATGTTCGCCATACTGACAGTGAATGGTCGGCCGTCCACGACGCAACTGCGCATCATCCATGCAGGGCATGTCATCCAGAATCAGGGAGGCGGCATGGACCATCTCCACTGCACAGGCGAGATCAAGCAAACCGGCGGGCGTGACGTCGCAACCGAGATCGCGCGCGGCCAGCAGCAGCAGCAGCGGACGAATACGCTTTCCCGGTGCCAGCGCACCGTCGCGCATTGCAGCGCCGACCAGGTCACGTTCACTTTCAACCGGTAAAAGCTGGTCGAGCCGTTGCTCAATCTCGTTCAACAGGCTCGCAGCCTCACTGCGGTTGAAATTGACGTGTTGTTCTGCACAGACCGTCATCATGGCTGTCCTTATCTACAGAGGAAGTCACAGCAGGTCGAAATTCTTCGATGCCATCTTCAATAATCGTCCCCGACTGCCCTTGCATAGTGGGCAGGTTTTCAAAGAACGGCGGGTAATTCCATTACAACTAAGCGTAGTTCACAGAGATAAAAATGTCGGTAAATTCAGCAGCATTCCGTGTTTAACGTCGATAATTAACGGGGCATTCTGCCTGAATCAACCCAGTAATGCGCGCAGCGTTTTTATCACGCTGGCGACATCCTCGTCAGATAATGCGCCATCTTTGGCGAAACGCACAATTCCCTTCGGATCAATGACGACCACTGACGCGTTTTCCGGCAGAAGATGCCAGCTGTGAGCGGTAACGCCACTGCTGTCGATAATGAATTGCTGCCATGGGTCAGCCTTTTTACTGGACGCAATGCTGCGCACTACAAAAATGGCACTGCCGGGCAGAGCATCGTCAGTATTGACGATGGTGGTGGTCTGGAAACGGTCTCGCGGCAGTCGGGCCTGCTGAATGGCATTGATTAAAGGCTCGCTCTGATCTTTCGCAGAGAGACGACCCGCCACATGAATCACCAGACGCACTTTTCCGGTCAGAGTCTGACTATTCCAGCGCTGATAATGAATGTCGCCCTGTTTCAGCACCATTTCGCCTTTGTCGGCGACATAGACGGTGGGGACAGGAAAACCCGTTTTCAGGGTGTGGGCAGTGGCGAAACCCGAAAAAAGAAGGGCTATCATCAATCCATAATGGCGCACAGGGTCCTCACTTCTTTTTGGTTTACGTAGGCCAGCTATCTCATCAGCAGGCAGAAGATTAGTATCACATCTATGTTTCAGATCAATAAAGGCATTTAATAACTGGAGTCAAAATAGCGGGGAAGATCTGATTACTGGAGGTGTGAAATGAGTACAACACTGATGACGCTACCTGAATTTGCCCGTTATATTGGCATCGCAACCCCAACGCTGGCGCGCGCCTTTTGCTGTCGGGGATCGCTGGGAGGCGTGCCGCTGCCACAGGCGCTGGATGATGCCCCGCTGACGCAGCGTCACTGGCTGCGCGACGATGTCTGTCAGTTTGATCATGCCTATAAACGGGTTCAGGCGAGGCAGCAACGTAAAACGCTTTAATCAGCGCGGGGATAGTCCCGCGCTTTCTTATGCAAAATTATCGGGCTTCACCAGGAAACAGACCAGATTAGCCTCACGGTCGCCCACGATTTCAATGGTGTCATCCAGCCCGCTGACTGCGTCTCCACGACCCAGACGGTGATCGCCCACGCGGATAATGCCTTCAAGCACGGTGAGATAAGCGACAAATCCCGGCATTGAAGGCACATTGAGCGTATGGTTGCGCGCCAGCAGCGTGTCGTAGATATAGACCTCCTGGCGCAGTTCCAGTGGCGCGTCAGACGTTTCTGGCCCGGCCAGTTCGGTCCAGCCGTTGGTCATAATGCCCTGGTCGCGTTCCAGCACCTGAGTCATCGCTTCCCCGCCCGGCTGTGAAGGCCGAATCACGGCCTGCAACAGCTCCGCTTCATACAGCGGCACCGACTCTTCGTACTGAACACCTTCACCCGCATTGACCACCATCACTTTCTTTGCAGAGAGCTGTGTGCGCTCGCCGTTGCTGTCCTGATGTTGCATCGAACCGCGCCAAAGGTAAGTGAACACTTCTTCATTCTGATGCTGCTGCATCGGAATCCGGGCATCCAGTTTTAACGACATCAGGTCAACACTGATCAGCGGGCTCAGGGCAGCGCCGGGCCGCTGGCGACGAACGGTGAAAGGACCGTACTCAAAAAGTTGCTCAGGATTTGCTCGCACAATGTTCATGATTAGCTCTTAAATAAAGTGACCAATAACAACGATCATAGACCTCAGACGTAAAATGAGAAGCCGGGGGATTTGCCCGGCTTCGTCAGTTATTTTGAATAATAGACAATTTGCCGTGCTGGCAGCCTACTTGCCCTGTTCGTCACTTTCACCCAGAAAGAAATACCAGAGTGGAATCGACAACAGCCCGGTAAAGACGGTGGAGTAGAGCAGGATCATCATCGCCTGAGTGATATACATAGTCAGTGACCAGTGGCTGAAAGGGATCTGATACTGATCAATCACGCCACCAATCATCGCATTTGCCATTACCGAGATGACAATCAACGCCAGCACCGTGACGCTGCGCAGAAAATAACGCATCTCTTTACGTTTACCGGCGAAGCGCGACTGAACGATAGCCAGCGGCGACTGCTTATCCGGGGCGATTTCCACCTGAACGATAGCGGCTCGCTGCGCACTGCGCCAGCGCTGAATATCCAGCAGAATCAGCACTATCAGGCTGACACCCATAACGGGCAGGGCATAGCCCAGGGCCAGCATGACAATCAGACTGGTACCCTGTGCGTAGCGCGGCAGTGACAGCCAGGCGGACAACAGCGTCTGCGATGGGCTGAGCTGAGGAACAGCCGGGCGACGTATCCACCACATGCGGTAGCCCAGCACAATCATTGTGCAGAGACCAAAGCCAAACAGCGCCAGAATCAGCTGGTTGGGCAGGCCAAACAGCACGCCCATATGGGCATCCACGCCCCAGCGGGTCAGTTTCGCCACCAGCGGGAAGCTGGCGAACTCAACGCGATCGACCACGCTGAAATTAACCGGATTGATGGAAACTGCATCGACCTGGCTCGGCCAGCTGCGATCAATCTCTGACACTGTCCATGCCTGTTCAGCGTTCTTAGGCTGGCGCAGTTCCAGTTTCGTGGCGTGAAGTCCGGCCTGACGTGCAGCCGCCAGGGCCTGATCCCAGCTGGCATTCGGTTGGTTCAGGATCACCGGCGGCGCGGTTTTCGCTGGCATGGTCATCCCGGACATCGTCATCCCTTCCATCGCACCGCGATGGTCAGCATGGGGATTGGCGGCTTCGGCAGGAACGTTACCATTCAGCGCGGTGTTAACCTGCGGCGTTGTCCAGCCGAAGTCGCTGCGCATCTTATCAATGTTGTTGCCCGCCCACTGTGACCAGGTCAGCCCCGTGACTGAAAAGAACACCAGGCCGATGGCCAGAATCAGACCCAGCGTGACGTGCCAGTGACGCGTTGCTGCAAAGCCACTCTGCGCTTTTTTACGGTGTCGTGGTGGCCGCGTGCCGGCCCATAAAACGAGTCCACCCAGCGCGGCGACCCACAGCCACGAAGCCGCCAGTTCACTGTAATTGCGACCAAAATCTCCCAGCAACAGGCCGCGATGCAGCTGATCCAGCCACATTCGCAGCGGCAACACACCGCTGGTGCCATACACCGTCATATCGCCTTTCACCTGCAGGGTGTAGGGATCAATAAACAGCGAGCGCGACTCAGATGGACCCAACTGAGGCTCAGCAAACTGCACCCGGGTTGTATCCAGCGGGCCTGGTGCGGGACGCACGGCGTAAATGCGCGCGGACTCACCGGCACGGGCACGGGCAGCGGCAATCTGAGCTGACAGCGGTTGTGCGACACCCTGCGCGTCAGTGGTCAGGGCATCGTGGTAAATCGCCTGTTCCAGCTGCGGCGTAAGAACGTAGAGCGTACCGGTGAGAGCGGCGACGAAAATAAATGGCGCAATAAACAGGCCAATATAAAAATGCAGGCGGCGAAACAGGTTAAAAACAGTGCCGCGTGGTGCAGGGGACATTTCCCGATTAGAGGACATAGCATTCCACACTTTTCAAAAGACAAAGGCGATCTGGTGACGTTGTCACGCAATCGAATCAGTTAGCAGTCGGTGTGACGCAAAACAGGGTGGCGCACGCGGTCGGTGAAGGCGCAGTAATCGTCGCCATTGCGGCGGATTAATGGCAGAAGGAGGCGGGGCGCGGCTTATCAGGCACATCCACCAGATGAACGGGATAAAGACCCATAGCATCAGCGGCACATGAACCAGCAAATCGCAGTAACCACAGGCAAAGCCCGAACCCATCATCATCCCGTGATCCGCCATCGCCATCTCGCTGTGATGATCCATCATGGGCATCTCTGCGCTCATGGCAGAGGCATCCTGCATCATGGCGCGATGTTCAGCCAGATTTTTAGAGATCATCGGGGCAACAAACAACAGCAGCACGGCCAGTATCGCAATACCGGCTGTGAGTCGCTGTCGGATGTCAGATCTCTGCATGATTTTAACAGGCATTTGGGGTCAGAATTCAGGGCGGCAGTGTAACGCGAAGGGGATAAAAGGGTTAAATAAAGTGGCTTCTGTAGCGAGAAAATTCGCACTCTTTGAACATATTCACTTTAATTTCAGCATCATTTAACGTAGTTGTTACCACCAGAACACATACAAATAACATTAATGTTTCGGCTGCAGTTAAACCGAACCCATAAAGGATTAAGAATGAAAATTGTCATGCTGGATGGCGACACGCTGCCTGTTTCACTGCCGACCGGAAAGCAGAATGCTGACTGGGAAATTCGTGCACAGACTTCGGTCAGTGAAATCGTGTCGGCGCTTACGGGCGCCACGGTCGCGATCACCAATAAAGTGCCGTTGCGTGCCGACACCTTAAAACTCTTACCCGATCTGCGCTTTATTTGTGTCGCGGCGACCGGATATGACTGTATTGATCTCGATGCCTGTCGTACACGCGGCATTGTGGTCAGTAATGTTCCTGGTTACTCCACCCAGAGCGTTTCAGAGGCGGTTATCGCCGCGATTTTTGCCCTGCGCCGTCAGATGATGGCTTACGCCAGCAATACCCGCATCGACTGGCCGCAGGCTCAGCACTTCTGTCTGCATCGTCAGCCGATAGGGGATATTGGCGGCGCAATGCTGGGTATCGTGGGCAAGGGCGACATTGGCCAGGCGGTCGGCAGGCTGGCTAAGGCGCTGGGTATGCAGGTGCAGTACGCCGAGCGTAAAGGCAGTGACAGGGTGCGTGAGGGTTATGTCAGCTTCGAACAGATGCTCGCGACAAGCGATATTATTTCGCTTCACTGCCCGTTGAGTGACAGCACTCGTCAGATGATCGATCGTCATGCGCTGGAGAAAATGAAATCGCATACGCTGCTAATCAATACCGCGCGCGGCGGACTGATTAACGAAGCCGACCTCGCTAAGGCGTTAAAACAGGGTGTCATTGGGGGGGCGGCGCTGGATGTGCTGAGCAGCGAGCCGCCCGCGCCCGACAATCCGCTGCTGGCGGATCTGCCAACTCTGCTGCTGACGCCGCACATTGCCTGGGCGAGTCGCAGCGGTGTGGAGAATCTGGTGACGGGCGTGATGGCCAATATCGCGGCCTTTATGCAGGGCGAGCCGGTTAATGTGGTGAGTCAGGCCTGGCGGAAATAGTTTTAATCTCTGATATGCGTTGATATTCAGAGCAACCTCGTAGAATTCAGGTGACACGTTTTACAGTGGTTATTAATCAGGCTATTAGTTTCGTTATCTCCATCAGTGACTAAACGTGCGTGCGCGACAGGAATTAGCGCCTTTTACTGGCTGACTCTGCCGTTGTAAGCGCTTCAGGAACAGAAAGGATTCTGGCCAGTGAAAAAGAAGAACAGCACGCCCACACCTCATGATGCGACATTCCGGCAATTTCTGACTCAGCCGGATATTGCCCGGGATTTTATGGCGCTGCACCTGCCGCCGGAGCTGCGCGTACACTGTGATCTCAGCACCCTGAAGCTGGAGTCGGGGTCGTTTGTGGAGGATGACCTTCGGCAGTACTTCAGCGACGTGCTTTACAGTCTTAAAACAACCGCTGGCGATGGATATATCCATGTACTTATTGAGCATCAGTCAGCACCTGACAAACACATGGCATTTCGGCTGATGCGCTATGCAGTGGCAGCTATGCAGCGCCATCTGGAAGCCGGGCATAAGACATTGCCGCTGGTGATACCCATCCTGTTTTACACCGGCAGACGCACGCCCTATCCCTATTCGACCCGGTGGCTGGATGAGTTTGATGACCCGGTGCTGGCGGACAGGCTTTACAGCCACAGTTTTCCGCTGATCGATGTCACGGTGATTCCTGACGATGAGATCATGCAACACCGCAACATGGCGGCTCTGACCCTGTTGCAAAAGCACATCCGGCAGCGAGATCTGACAGAGCTGATGGACAGGCTGGTATCCATTTTGATGGCAGGCGATCACTCTTCATCACAGGTGATATCGCTGGTACACTACATGGTACAGGCGGGCGAAACATCAGACGCCAAAGCCTTTGTACGGGAGCTGGCACGGCGTGTGCCCCAACACGAGAACGCACTTATGACTATTGCACAACAGCTTGAGCAGATAGGTCTTGAGAAAGGCATCGAACAGGGTATTGAACAGGGCATCGAACAGGGACGAAAAGAAGGTGTTCGTGGCGCGAGCCTGAGAATTGCGCGTAACCTGCTGATGAATGGTATGGATCGCAACACGGTTATGCAGATGACCGGTCTGAATGAAGACGATCTGACACAAATTTCACACTAAGATATTTTTTGCACTCTGATAATTACTGGTGCCTCACATCGCCAGTGCGCGGCACCCTTCAAATCAGACGGCTTTCCCAACATCCTGAAATTACGCCGTGTTTTATGACGGCGAGCTAAATATTCACGCTCAGCATCAAAATATCGAACGTCCCAGCTTATCAGTCAGCAATTCCAGCACAGCGGTTCCCGCGAGTGAATTACCCGCGCTGTCCAGCCCAGGTGACCAGACGGCGATGCTCATCTCGCCGGGAATGATAGCAATAATTCCACCCCCCACACCTGACTTAGCTGGCATTCCGACGCGCCATGCGAACTCGCCTGCGCCATCGTACATTCCGCTGGTGATCATCAGTGCGTTTATCTGTCGGGCCTGACGTGGCGTGATCATCTGACTGCCATCCAGCGTTTTTCCCTGATTCGCCAGGTAGATAAAGGTGCGGGCCAGCTCAATGCAGTTCATTGAAAGTGAGCAATAGTGGAAATAGGTCTGCATCACGCTGGTGACATCATTATCAAAATTACCAAACGACTTCATTAACCAGGCGATGGCTGCATTACGGGCCGAGTGTTCAAATTCAGAACGGGCAACATGGCGATCATAATTAATATCGGGCTGCTGACTGAGCTGACGCACAATTTCCAGCATTCGCTGCCGTGGTGCGGTCAGACGGGTTTCCAGCAGATCGCAAATCACCAGTGCACCGGCATTGATGAAAGGGTTACGCGGCTTACCCTGTTCCAGCTCAAGCTGCACCAGCGAATTAAAAGGCTGACCTGAGGGCTCTTTGCCGACCCGCTGCCAGATTTCGCTGTCGTCATAGCGCGTCAGTGCCACAGTGAGTGAGAGCGCCTTTGAGATCGACTGAATCGAAAAGCGCGTCTCAGCATCACCTGCCTGAAAGAGCGTGCCGTCACGCAGGCAAACCGCAATCGCCAGATTGTCGGCCGCCACATCCGCCAGCGCAGGAATATAGTCAGCCACCTTTCCCTGATGGACCAGCGGACGTACCTGGTCCAGGATCGCCTGCAGCAGAGCATTATTCAGTTCAGACACTTACCTTCTCCCGTCGATTCTTGCTGTCCGCATCCGCGACCAGCGAATCATTAATTGATAGCGGCTGGGCCGCAGGTTCAGCTGATAGGTTTTGACTGCGCTGCCAGCGGAGCCAGCAGCATCTGTAGCAGGCTCAGCAGGGCCAGTACACCGAAAGGCAGCGTCCAGTTACCGCTCTGCTCATGGAGCACGCCGAAAAACAAAGGGCCAAATGCCGCCAGTGCATAACCCACACACTGCGCCATGCCCGACAGTTGCGAGGCCTGGCGGTGATGAGTGGCTCGCAGATTAAACAGCGAGAGGCAAAGCACCAGCGATGCGCCCGCGCCCAGTCCAGCCAGTGTCAGCCAGATGGCGGCCCAATGCGGATTAAGCATCAAACCCAGCATGCCAAGGAAAATACCCGATGAGGCAATAAATGCAGTGAGCCGGGCGTCTTTAACCCGCTTCAGAACCACCATACAGCCCAGATTGGCAATGATCGCAATCGCCTGATACCAGAATAGCAGCCAGCCCGCACGGTTCTGACTGAAGCCATTGTCCTGAGCAAAGACAGCAAACCAGTCGATCAGGGTATAAAATGCCAGCGACTGCAGCGCCATAAACAGCGCGATCTGCCAGCCCCCGGCTGATTTCCAGGGATGACGATACGCGACGGGCGCATCGGTTGCCGCGACTGTTGACTGCCGCTGACGCAACAGCGGCAGCCAGACAATCAGCGCCACCAGCCCGGGCAGTGCCCAGACGACCAGCGAGAGTCGCCAGCCGGCCGATGAAAGCTGGCTCAGCGGCACGGCAATGCCTGAAGCCAGGCTGGCAGTGATCGACATCGTTGCAGCATAGAGACCAATATATTTAGCGGTGTGGGCGGTGAAATCGCGTTTAATCAGTGGTGGCAACAAGACGTTGGCGGCGGCAATGCCTGCGCTAAGCAGCAGCGTTCCCCCCCACAGTGCTGCTTCGGCGGGGTGCCAGCGCAATAGTGAACCGGCCGTGATCAGACACAGCGCACCCCACAAACTCCGCTCCAGCCCAAGCTGATTTCCCAGCCAGGCGGCGGGTGGGGCGAGCAGGGCAAAGAGGATAAGTGGAATAAAATTAAACAGGCCCGCTTCACCGGCAGTGAGTCCAAACGTCTGACGAATATCCTGCAATACCGGGCCAGCGACAGTAATAGGTGCGCGAAGGTTCGCGGCAGTAAGCAGCAGGACGAACAAAAAAAACGTAGCGCTTGAAAACGCAGTAGGAGATTTAGCGGCGTGTTGTACAGGCATCATGGCAGGGATCATCACAGGCAGCAGTGCTGCGGGGGCGTTGCTTGACGTTAACGCTTACGCATCAGAATTGATGTCTGGGCGCTACTCTACTGACCGGGTAGCGGCGTGTAAAGCCTTGTTATGCGATGGAATAGCGTAAATGCGATCTCGCCACACTGTCTGCTGTTTAGTCATCAATGGAATTCAGGTTCAGGGAAGTGACCGCAGTCATTCTGGCTGGGATCGGTGCCGGGCTGACAGGTCTGCTGACGGGTTTCGGCTGCGGGAACCTGTTTTTCAGCGTGCCACGGGGCGCTGGCGCTGCATGCACTGAGAAGTGAAACCAGAATCATCACACTGACAACGCGCATAGCCGCTCCTTATTAACCGTCACGAACAAAGTTACGTCGGTGATCGCAGGTTTGCAGGTCAGGGACGTCTTACCTGAGTGTGGTCGCTAAGGAGATTCTGTCAATTAAAACAGCGCAAACATCAGGGCGACAGGAAAACTCATCGGCCAGGTCGCACCGACTAAAAAGGCGCTCAGCAGTTTGATACTCAGCTTATCTTTTGCGATGAAGAACGTGATCAGCGTAGCGACCAGTGCAACAACAGCATAGAAAATGAGCATTCCCTGGTACAGTGTCATCGTAATCTCCGCAGCGTCATTAAGGTTTTCGCTGCGCATGATGCGGATTTTTGTGATCCAGATCAAGAGGTGCGCGGTTTAGGATCTAAAGAAATCATGGATTAAGCGCGCAATTCGGACTCTGAACTGCACTATCACATCAGGCGATTTCAGGCTGAAACCCGGCCGAAAAATGCCGCTAAAACCTTTGCTGCCGCCGCAAATGCATTCCTACAACCGCTGGCGAATACTTCTCTGTTATTCGTTGGCAGGATGTAAAAAGCCCGCCAGCGAGTGCGGGCAATATATTACAGCGCCAAGGGGTGTGACTTAACTCTGGTGATATAACGCCATCACTTCCTCCAGGTCCGGAGTCCGTGGGTTGCCGCCAGTGCAGACATCATCCAGCGCCGCCTGTGCCAGTGCTGGGATATCCACTTCTTTTAAGCCCACTTCACGCAGCGAGCGGGGAATACCCACATCGCGACAGAGCTGACGAACCGCGGCGACCGCCGCTTCCCGCGCCTGATCCAGCGATAATGACTCGACCTGTTTTACACCCATTGCGCGGGCAACATCGCGATATTTTTCGCCTGTGCAGGAGGCATTCCACGCCATCACCTGCGGCAGCAGAATAGCGTTCGCTACACCGTGCGGGACGTTATAAAACGCGCCAAGCGGGTGTGCCATGCCATGCACCAGACCAAGGCCGACATTGGAGAAACCCATACCGGCCACATATTGTCCCAGCGCCATCTGCTCAACCGCCTCAATATTTCCTGCCACCGATTTGCGCAGTGACTGGCTGATAATCTCAATGGCTTTGAGGTGCAGCATATCGGTCAGGGGCCAGGCGCCGCGTGTGATATAGCCTTCAATGGCATGGGTTAAGGCATCAATACCCGTCGCAGCCTTCAGCGAAGCTGGCATGCTCGCCATCATCTCCGCATCAATGATCGCCACTTTCGGAATGTCATGAGGATCGACACAGACAAACTTACGGCGCTTCTCTTCATCAGTAATGACGTAATTAATCGTCACTTCTGCGGCTGTGCCTGCCGTGGTCGGGATGGCGATGATTGGCACACACGGATGGCGGGTGGGGCTGGCGCCTTCCAGACTGCGGACATCTTCAAACTCAGGGTTATTAATAATAATGCCGATCGCCTTGCTGGTATCCTGTGGTGAGCCGCCACCGATGGCTATCAGGTAGTCGGCACCTGACTCTCTGAACACCGCAACACCCTTCTGCACAACCCGAATGGTAGGATTCGGCACCACCTCATCATACACCGCCCAGTCAAGCTGATGGTGCGCCAGCAGATCAGTCACCCGTTTCAGCGCACCCGCCGCGACCAGCGCTTTGTCAGTAACGATCAGTGCTTTTCGCATCCCGCGACGTTGTACCTCTTCCGGCAAATGGCGCAAAGCACCAGCACCAAACCAGGCGGTTTCATTGAAAATCATACGTTGGGTCATTAAAACATCCTCTGTTAACAAATGAATTTTTAACATCCGTGATCTCCGGTGAATGTTCTGCGCAAACCCTCTCACTTTCAGGTAAAGACATTTGATAAAAATCAATCAATTAGTAAAAATCGCTGCGCCTGTGCCCGCTGGTTTTCGTGCGGTATGTCTGAAATCAGGCTATAGACCTGTTGATGGATTTCTCACAGTCGTCAGTGGTATGTAACACTGCTTCATCAGCAAACCCGCATGCCTATGAGGAAAGAATACATGACCCGATTCGTAATGAATAAAAAGGATGATCTCGTCGACAGCGCGTTAGATGGCATGATTTACGCCAGCCCGTGGCGCAATCTGGTCCGGTTGCAGGTCGATCCGCGCATTCGCATCGTGATGCGTAATGACTGGCAAAAACAGCAGGTCGCGCTGATTTCCGGTGGCGGTTCAGGCCATGAACCGGCGCATGTCGGTTTTATCGGCAAAGGGATGCTGACGGCGGCCGTCTGTGGCGATGTGTTTGCTTCTCCCAGCGTGGACGCGGTTTACAACGCCATCATCAATATTACCGGTGAGGCAGGATGTCTGCTGATTGTGAAAAACTACACCGGGGATCGACTCAACTTCGGTCTGGCAGCAGAAAAAGCGCGTAAAGCGGGATTCAGCATCACTATGGTGATTGTCGGTGATGATGTTGCGTTGCCCGATAACCCTCAGCCACGCGGCGTAGCGGGCACGTTGCTGGTGCATAAAGTGGCGGGCTTCGTCGCAGAAAGGGGGGATGACCTGGCGGCGGTGACCGAGGCAGCAGAGGCAGCCAGTCGTGCTATCGCCACTATGGGCGTTGCGCTCTCAAGCTGCCATCTGCCGGATGAGCAGACCGGCCAGCGGGTGCCAGACGGCAGCGTTGAAATGGGGCTGGGGATTCACGGCGAACCGGGTGTTGACGTAATGCAGACGCAAAACAGTCAGCAGATTGTGCAGCATCTGCTGGAGAAAGTGGTGCCGGACAACGATCAGCCACGCGCGCTGTTAGTCAATAATCTTGGTGGCATGTCCGCGCTGGAGATGAGTCTGGTAACGCGGGACCTGATTGAGTCGCCGCTCAGCCGGGGCAGTGATTATCTGATTGGCCCGGCTCCGCTGATGACCGCGCTGGACATGAAAGGCTTTTCCGTCACCTCCATGACGTTGACACCGCTGTTCGAGGAGGCAATCTGCGCGCCGGTTGAGGTCACCGGCTGGGTTCAGGCTGTTAAAATTGCGCCTCTGCAGCCTGTTATTGCCCCCAGAGAGGCAACAGCACAGACGGCCCAACCCTCTGATAACCCGACGGTGGCGGCTTTCGTTGACAGCATCTGTTCAACCCTGATCGCCAGCGAAAGCGAGCTGAATAAACTGGATGCCCAGGTGGGCGATGGCGACACCGGCTCGACCTTTGCTGCAGGTGCGCGTCAGATCCAGCGTGAATGTGTGGATAACAAGCTGCCGTTAAATGCCTTACCGGATCTGCTCGCGGTGACGGGTGAACGACTGGCGACGGTGATGGGCGGCTCCAGCGGCGTGCTGATGGCGATCTTTTTCACCGCTGCCGCGCAGCAGCTGGCGGAAGGTGGTGCACTGCCCGCAGCCTTGCTGCAGGGTCTGGAAAAGATGAAGCAGTATGGCGGGGCACAACCCGGGGATCGCACGCTGATTGATGCGCTGCAACCGGCTATCGAGGCACTGGTGGCGGGTAAATCGCTGGCAGAGGCGGCTGATGCGGCACAGCAGGGCAGTGATGCAACCGCCAGCATGGGGAAAGCAAAAGCGGGCCGATCATCTTATCTTAACAGTGCTAACCTCAACGGCGTGTCTGATCCGGGTGCCGTCGCGGTCGCCAGAGTCTTTGCGGCATTAAAAAAACTTTAGTGCTGTGACGACGCTAAATGCCTCTGAAGAAAGGCCAGTAACTGGCGGTTTACTTCGCTGCGCTGACGGTGCTGCGGGTAAACCGCATTCAGGGAGAGCGGGGACGGCAGATAGTCGTCCAGCACGGTCACCAGTTCACCGCGTTGCAGGGCAGTCTCAACGATAAAGGCGGGTAACAATACCAGTCCTAAGCCTGCCAGTGCGGCATCACGCAGGACCTCACCATTGTTACTCACCATCGGCCCCTGCACCGCCAGCCACTTCGGTTTACCATTCACCTGCAATTCCCAGCCATTCTGACCTTCACGTCCGTAGCGCAGACAGGCGTGTTGCAGCAGGGCTTCTGGCTGCTGCGGTGTGCCTGCACGTTCCAGATAGCGGGGGCTGCAGCAGATAACCCGCTTCAGCTCGCCCAGCGGCCGAGCAATCAGCGTTGAGTCCGCCAGGGTGCCGATGCGTATCGCCATGTCCACGCCTTCGCCAATGACATCCGCATAGCGATCCGCCAGCTCAATCTGAAACTGCAATGCCGGGTGGTGGCTGAGGAACTCGGCGATCAGCGGCGACAGGTGGCTCATACCAAAGGACATCGGCATATTAATGCGGAAGGTGCCACGCAGCGCCTGCTGCTGCTCAGACACTGCCAGTTCTGCTTCCTGAATCTCATCCAGGATACGCTGAGCATGCTGCGAAAACAGCAGCCCCGCATCCGTTACTGACAGTTTGCGCGTATTGCGGATCAGCAGGCGAACCCCTAATGACGCCTCCAGCGCAGCCATACGGCGGCTGACATACTGTTTCGATAACATCAATTGCTCAGCCGCTGCAGTAAAGTTGCCAGCATGCATCACGGCGACATAAATCCGGAGGTCTTCAATCTGCATAGTGTCCACTTATTGGTGACAGTCATAGGGATTCAGGCGATATTTCAGCCGCAGACGTTAACTTATATCGGGTAATGGGTGACAGGGCAACGCGTCAGCTGCCGGCGTCTGCGCGACGGAGATCATAGATTTGCCGTTCCGCTGCCACGAAACAGGCAGGCTGCCGGGTCAATTGTGCGAAAGCCGTTATAGTAAGCAGGCAGTGATGTAATGCGTCTGGAAAATTTTCGGGTTAATTCGATAAGGAGTGGCTGGTGAAAAAATTACTCTGCGCAACGGTGCTTGCCGTGTTGCCCATGACCACGCTGGCGGCGTCGGTGTTTACGCTGCAATCTGAGGACTTCAGCGATAATGCGCTACTGGATAAAAAGTTTGCCGGTGCCAATAAAAGTAATCCTTCCTGTACCGGTGAGAATATTTCTCCTCAACTCAACTGGTCTGCTGCGCCTGCGGGAACCCGCAGTTTTGCGCTGCTGATGACCGATCCGGTCGGGGCCAAAGGGCTGGGGGTCACGCACATGGTGGCCTATAACATTCCTGCCAGCCGCACGTCTTTTGCGCAGGGGGCGCTGACAAAGGGCAAGGATTATACCGGTGGAAAAAATACGCCAGGCACGCTGCATTATTACGGGCCTTGCCCGCCAGCAGGCAGTGGTCTGCATCACTATAACTTTGTGCTGATCGCCACCGATTTACCGGTGGGGCAGCTGAAAGCGGGGTTAACCCAGGCAGAGTTGGTCACGCAACTGAAAGGCCATGCGCTGGGGGCGGCCAGCACAGTGGGCCGCTTCAGTAATGAATAATCTGCACCCGGAATAAAGAAACGCTTGTGGCACGCGTAAGGGCGGTTAAATAAGGTGGGCGGAGCGTCCGGTCGCAGATAAAAAAACACCCTGCAGAGCAGGGTGTCAGAACACTTATTTACCCGCTGTCGCGGCGGGTTTATTTCGTTTGCGCAGCTTGTCGATTAATCGATGTGCTTCTGCCTTAGTCGCCACCGCAGGGGAAGAACCGGTCAGCGGCTGACGGGCCGTCTCGCGAACGGTCAGAATAGTCAGCAGGCCAATGATACCCGCGCCCATCATGTAGTAGGCCGGCATCATCGTGTTTTTAGTGGTATCCACCAGCCATGCGGTAATCAGCGGTGTGGTACCACCAAACAGGGAAACTGACAGGTTAAAGCCAATGGCCAGCGCACTGTAACGGATATCGGTGGTGAACAGGGCTGGCAGCGTCGAAGGCATGGTGCCGCTGAAGCAGGTATGCAACACACCCAGAATCATGAGTCCGCCAAATACCGCCCACATATTCCCGGACCCGATCAGCATAAAGCTCGGGATAGCGAGGAGAATCAGGCCCACCGCACCAAAGGCAATTACCGGACGACGACCAATACGGTCAGTCCAGCGACCCCAAAGCAGCGTCAGCGGCATCATCACAAACATCGCCACCATCACCAGAAGCAGGCCACTTAACTCTGGCAGACCCAGTATCCCGGTCAGGTAGCTCGGCATGTACGACGTCAGCATATAGTTAGAAACGTTAAACAGCAGCACCAGACCAATACACTTCATCATCGGCGCACGGTATTTGCTCAGCATCTGCATCAGTGTCAGACGCGGTTTGCTCTGCTCCAGCGCTTCCTGTTTTTCCATATGCTGCTGGAATGCTGGAGTCTCTTCCAGCTTCAGTCGCACATAGAGACCAAACAGGCCCAGCGGCGCGGCGATAAAGAACGGCACGCGCCAGCCCCAGGACATCATGGCCTCATTGGACATCACGGTCGTCATGACCGTCACCAGGCTGGCACCCATCAGATAGCCGCCAATGGTCCCGAACTCAAGGAAGCTGCCCATAAAGCCACGGCGTTTATCGGTGGAGTACTCGGCGATAAAGGTCGCGGCACCGCCATATTCACCCCCGGTCGAGAAGCCCTGAATCAGGCGCGCCACCAGAAGCAGAATGGGTGCCATGATGCCGATTGAAGAGTATGCCGGGATCAGACCGATACAGAATGTCCCGATCGACATCATGATCATTGTCATCGCCAGCACTTTCTGTCGGCCGATACGGTCACCCAGCGGCCCGAATACCAGGCCACCAATCGGACGCACCAGGAAGGCCGCTGCGAACGTACCAAAGGTGGCAATCAGCTGAACCGCGTTGTTGGCATCAGGGAAAAAGACTTTGCCGATGATCACGGCGAGATAGCTGTATACCCCGAAGTCGAACCATTCCATCGCATTACCTAATGCCGCTGCGCCAACCGCACGCTTCAGCATGTCGTTATCGATCACGGTAATGTCGTCGACAGTCAGCTCTTTAGGCTTCCTGTTCCAGAAATGTTTCTTTGGGTGTTCAGACGATGAGTTTCTGGTGTCCATATTCTCCTCAGGTGCATCAATGAAGGAGTCTTATAGCTTTCGCAGCCGCAAACAATGTTCAGAAGAAACCGTGGAAATGAAAGCTATAAGAAGCCGAAAAATTTTAAGTGAAGCGGCAAAAGCCGCAGCCGGTTAACCATAGACCACGATTGTAAGGTTTTGCAAGTTTTCAGCCGAAAAAGCTAACTTTGATGGAAAATTCAGCACGGCGCTCTGACTCCTGAGTGCTTACGGCCATAAACATTTTTAAATATTGCCTGGTAATAGCTCTTTTCATGTGTGGATCTGTTTATGGCTGTTTTCGCCACAATGACTGCCGAAAAAGAGGCTCACGCATGCAGAGTAATCTGCGGCAGGGATGGCTAAGGGGTGGTGGTATATTTCCATCCACCGCATATCCATAGCAGGATTAGTTGGTAGTTAACGCATAAAGGGAATGGCAGTGTAAGGCTATTCCATGCCAACAGAGTCTCTCTCATGAGCGCGTTAACAACAGCAGAATTGCCGGTTATCGATTTCGCATTATTGTCAGGTAATCAACAGCAGCAGCAACAGGTGCTGGAAAAGTTAAGCCAGGCCGCGCGTGATGTCGGTTTCTTCTATTTAATCAATCACGGCATCGACCGTGAATTATCAGATGAGGTTCAGGACGTCGCGCGGAAATTTTTTGCCCTGCCACAGGCGGAAAAATCCGCGGTAGCGATGGCTAACTCGCCTCATTTTCGTGGTTATAACCTGGCGGGCGTGGAAATAACCCGCAGCCAGCCCGACTATCGTGAGCAGTTCGATATTGGTGCGGAACGGGAAGCGCTGCCCGTTACTGCCGATTCCCCCACCTGGCAACGGATGCAGGGGCCGAATCAGTGGCCTGAAGCCTTACCAGAACTGCAAACCGTGGTCACCCGCTGGCAGCAGCAGATGACAGAGGTAGCGCTGGCGTTACTGCGCGCCTTTGCCCAGGCACTTAATCTGCCGCGCAACGCTTTCGACAACCTCTACGGCGACTATCCCAACGAACATATCAAACTGATTCGCTATCCGGGACGCACCCAGGGCGAATCACGCCAGGGTGTTGGCGCGCATAAAGATTCCGGCTTCCTGACCATGCTGTTGCAGGATGACCAGCCGGGCCTGCAGGTTGAAGTGACACCGGACAACTGGATCGATGCGTCGCCGCTGCCGGGTGCCTTTGTGGTGAACATTGGCGAACTGCTGGAGCTGGCGACCAACGGCTACCTGCGCGCGACGGTGCATCGCGTGGTCTCACCACCTCAAAGCAGCGAGCGCTTATCCATTGCCTTCTTCCTGGGTGCCCAGCTGGATGCGGTGGTGCCAGTCTATCAACTGCCTCCCCAGCTGGCTCGGCTGGCACAGGGACCGGGCAGCGATCCGCTCAACCCACTGCTGCGCGAAGTGGGCTGGAACTACCTCAAGGGCCGGCTGCGTTCGCATCCGGACGTCGCCCGGCGTTTCTATCCCGAACATAACACTCACTGATAACGATAAGAGATAAATGATGATGATTAAAAAGCGCTTTCTGGTCGTGGCCGGTCTTTCACTGCTGATTGCTCAAAGCTTACAGGCTGCACCGCTGCGCGTGGCGGCTGATCCCCTGCCGCACGCGGAAATCCTGGAGTATGTCAAAACTCTGGATCCAAAACTGGATATCAAAATTGTCGAGCTGAGCGGCGGCGTGAATGCCAATGAACTGCTGGCCGCCGGAGATGTCGATGCCAACTACTTCCAGCATCTGCCTTATCTGAAAGATCAGGAGAAAGCGCTGGGTAAAACCTTTGCCGTCGTTGCCAGCGTGCATATTGAGCCGCTGGGGATTTACTCGCGCAAGGTGAAATCACTGGCGGCGCTGCCAGAGGGTGCCAGCATTGCTGTGCCGAATAACACCACCAACCTGAGCCGTGCACTGTGGCTGTTGCAGGACAAAGGGGTGATCAAACTAAGCGCGAAGGGAGAGGCGGGTTCGACGCTGGTGACGCCGAAAGATATCAGTGAAAACCCGAAGAATATTAAAATCGTTGAGATTGAGTCGCCACAGCTGCCGCGCTCGCTGGATGATGTGGATGCCGCCGTGATTAATGGCAACTACGCGCTGGAAGCCGGGCTGACGCCTGCGAAAGATGCGCTGGGTCTGGAGTCCGCGGCCCATAACCCTTACGCCAACCTGCTGGTGACCACGCCTGAACGGGCTAAAGATCCGCGCGTGTTACAGCTGGCAAAAGATCTGCGCTCGCCGCAGGTGGCGGCGTTTATCCGTAAAAATTATCAGGGCTCTGTGATTCCGGTTGCGGACGAGCAGCATGATTAAAATCAGCCATCTCAGTAAACATTACGCTGGCGCACCTGCGCCAGCTCTGGACGACATCTCACTCACCATCGAAGAGGGCACCATCTTTGGCATCCTCGGACGAAGCGGGGCGGGTAAAAGCACGCTGCTACGCTGCCTGAACCGGCTGGAAAGCCCTTCCAGCGGGCGGATTGAGATTGACGGCCAGGATCTCGCCGCGATGAGCCTGGCGCAACTGCGTCAGCAGCGTCAGCAGATGGGGATGATCTTCCAGCACTTCAATCTGCTGCATTCGCGCAATGTACAGGACAACGTCGATCTGGCGCTGGAGATTGCCGGTGTGCGAGCGGCGGAGCGCCGCCAGCGTGTGGCCTCATTGCTGAAGCTGGTGGGGCTGGAATCGTCTGGCAAAGCCTGGCCGTCGCAACTCTCAGGTGGGCAGAAACAGCGTGTCGGCATCGCCCGTGCGCTGGCCGCCCGACCCCGTTATCTGCTGTGTGATGAGGCCACCAGCGCGCTGGACCCCGAAACCACCACCTCGATTCTCGATTTGCTTGCCGATATTCAGCAGCAGCTCAACATCACCATTGTGTTGATTACCCATGAAATGGCGGTGGTGAAGCGGATTTGTGACGGAGCGGCACTGCTGGAGAATGGCCAGCTGGTTGAAAGCGGCAGCCTGAGCCAGATCATGGGACGTGAAGAGGGACGCCTGCGCAAAATGCTGCTGAGGGATGGCGAAGCAGACCGGGCGTTTATCAAAAAATATCAGCATGAGGCATTAACCCGATGCGTAGCATGAGTAGTGAGCGGTTTCAGGAACTGCTGCTGAATGCCACTGGCGAAACACTGTACATGGTGCTGCTGGCGGCACTTTTCACGGTCGCGATAGGGCTGCCGGTGGGTGTGATGCTGTTTCTGACCCGGCCAAAAGGCATTCTGCCCAATCGTGGGATTTCACTGCTGCTGAATACGCTGGTCAATACCGGACGCGCGTTGCCGTTTGTGGTGCTGCTGATTGCGCTGATCCCCTTTACCCGTCTGCTGGTCGGCACCACGCTGGGCAGCACTGCCGCCATTGTGCCGATTACGCTGGGCGCGTTTCCTTTCTTTGCCCGCATTGTGGAGAACGCGCTGGATGAGGTCGATCGCGGCCGCATTGAAGCGGTGGTATCAATGGGCGGCACGCTGTGGCATATCGTCAGCCGTGTGCTGCTGCCGGAAGCGCTACCCGCACTGGTGGCGGGCGTTACCCTGACGATTGTGATGCTGATTGGCTTCTCGGCGATGGCGGGCGTGGTCGGTGGCGGCGGACTGGGTGATCTGGCGATTCGTTACGGTTATCAGCGCTTCGACAACCAGATCATGGCGGCCACCATTGTGGTGCTGCTGGCGCTGGTAATGCTGATTCAGAAACTCGGCGACCGGCTGGTGCGCTCACTGGCTTATCGTCGGTAGGTGTTATATCTGACGCTGGCACAGAGCTCTGCAAAATGTTTTTAACGGTGAACAGGAAGGCAGCATTTTATCCCGCCTGTGTTCAGACCATGTTGTGCGGACCCTTCCGGCATCAGGTGCGTTTAACCTGAGATGCGGTCTGCAAAAAGAGTTAACAGCGACGCTTGATAACCTACCAATAGTAACTTACCTTTAGTAGCTTAATGGCTGAACAGGTAAGGTGACGACGATGCATGCATTAATAGTGACTTCTCATCCCAATCAGGATGCGCATACCCACCGCGTGGCGGACCAGCTGGCGCAGGGCATTATCTCGACCGGCCAGCACACGGCTGAAAAAGCCGATCTGGCAGCTGAAAGATTTGATCCGCGTTTCACGCTCACCGACCACCGGCATTTCAACGGCCAGGCGGAGGCATCGCCGGATGTGCTGGCTGAACAGCAGCGGTTAAATCGCGCTGATGCGCTGGTGCTGGTCTATCCAGTTTACTGGTGGTCATTTCCTGCCCAGCTCAAAGGCTGGATAGATCGGGTTTTCATTGCCGGATGGGCCTTTGATGAACAGGAGGGTCGGATAGTGAAGCGCCTCAATCATCTTCCTGTGCATCTGATTGCAATCGGGGGCGCGGATACGCGAACTTTTCTGCGGCGCGGCTATTTCGGCAGCATGCGAAATCAGATTGATCACGGCATTTTTGACTACTGTGGCGCGCCGGTGGTGACCAGTGAACTGTTGCTAAGCGGCGATGAGGGTTATCCTGAGTCACACTATCAGCTGGCGCAGGCGTTGGGCCAGCGTCTGTTCCCCCATCAGGAAAAACATGACCGTTGAGAAAGTACCGCGGAAACGACTGTCACGTGAGGCCCGACGCAGGCAGTTGTCGGATGTCGCGTGGCAGATTTTGCAAACCGAAGGCAGCGAAGCGCTGACGCTGGCACGGGTCGGCGAAGCGGCGGGCGTCAGTAAACCGGTGGTTTACGATCATTTCACCACCCGTCATGGATTGCTGGCAGCGTTGTATGACGATTTTGATCGTCGCCAGACCGAGCGAATGGACGCGGCGATGAATGCTGCGCCGATGGTGATGCAGAAAAAAGCGGAAGTGCTGGCCGCCTGTTATGTGGATTGTGTGATGACTGAAGGACGTGAGATTCCAGAGTTGCTGTCAGCACTCAGCACCTCACCGGAACTGGCCGCCGTCAAACGCCACTATCAGCTCGATTTTATCGCCCGCTGTCAGCGCTGGTTTGCGCCCTTCGCTGGCAGCAGCGGGATACCAGAAGCAGGAATGTGGGGCTTGCTGGGGGGCGCGGATGCTATCGCCGCCGCCGTGACACGTGGCGATGTCGCTAAGCCGGAAGGCGAGCAGGCAATAACGGCCATGGTCGTCGCGCTGGTAACTGGCAGCCGTGCATCGGAGTCAGCGTAGGATAAAAAAGGCGGCCCGCAGGCCGCCGAATCATTCAACCACAACAGGCGTTGTGTAAGCAGTGGCAACGTACAATGATGATCGTTTAGCCTTTCACCCCGCCTGCGGTTAAACCGCTTACCAGCCAGCGCTGCGCCAGCAGGAACACCAGGGTGATCGGAATCGCGGAGAGCACCGCCGCGGCGGCAAAGTCTCCCCACAAATAGTTCTGCGGATTGAGATACTGTTGCATCCCGACCGCAAGGGTGTAGCTGTTGACGTCGCGCAGCAGCAGCGAAGCAACCGGCACTTCAGTGACCGCTGCGATAAACGCCAGAATAAACACCACCGCCAGAATCGGCACTGACAGCGGCAGCAGCACCAGCCGGAACGCCTGCCATGGTGTTGCGCCATCCAGCGCGGCGGCCTCTTCCAGTGATCCGTCGATGGTTTCGAAATACCCTTTAATCGTCCAGACATGCAGCGCGATGCCGCCCATATAGGCGAAGATTACGCCACCATGGGTATTCAGCCCGATAAACGGCAGATACTGACCGAGCCGATCAAAAAGCGCATAGAGCGCCACCAGTGACAGAACCGCCGGGAACATCTGGAATATCAGCATCCCTTTCAGCAGGCTGGCACGACCGGCAAAGCGCATACGCGCAAACGCATAGGCGCAGGTGGTCGAAAGTGCCACGATGCCTAGCGCGCTGATTGCAGCAATCTTGATCGAGTTCCATAACCATAACAGCACCGGAAAGGGCGGCGGTGTCACGCTTCCATCCGCATGTTCAACGCTGAAACCCAGCGCCAGCCGCCAGTGCTCCCAGGAGATCTGTTCCGGGATTAGGCTGCCGGTGGCGAAGTTACCGGATCGCAGTGAAATTGCGATAACCATGAGCAGCGGGAAGAGTATCGCCGCAATAAATACCAGCAGCAGCAGATGCGTGGTGAACAGACGCAGCCGTTGTGATTTGGGTTGTACCATAGCCATAACAACTCCTTAGTCGAACTTCATCCGCGAGGCTTTCAGGTTAATCACTGCCAGCGCACCCACCAGCAGGAAGATCAGCGTGGCGATGGCAGCCGCCAGACCAAAGTCCTGCCCGCCGCCGCCCTCAAAGGCGATGCGCCAGGTGTAGTTCACCAGCAAATCGGTATAACCGGCTGGCGTGGTCGTGCCAAGACGATCCGGTCCGCCGTTGGTCAGTAACTGTACCAGCACAAAGTTATTAAAATTGAAGGCAAAGCTGGCAATCATCAGCGGCATCAACGGCTTCAGCAACAGCGGCAGCGTAATCAGGAAGAAGTTCTGCAGCGGTCCTGCTCCGTCCATCGCCGAGGCTTCATAGAGATCATCGGGAATCGCTTTCAGCAGTCCCATGCAGAGGATCATCATGTAGGGATAGCCCAGCCAGGTGTTGACGATAATCAGCATGGTGCGTGCCAGCGTGGGATCGCTGAACCACGCAGGCTTCACGCCAAATAGCGCGCTAAGCATCACGTTGATCTCCCCAAAGCTCTGGTTAAACAGTCCTTTGAAAATCAAAATCGAGATAAACGCCGGTACCGCATAGGGCAGGATCAGCATCACCCGATAGATCGCTTTGCCGCGTAACGCTTCCCACTGCACCAGACAGGCCAGCACCATCCCGACGGCTACGGTCAGCACCACCGTGATGAGCGAGAAAAGCAGCGTCCAGCCAAATATCGCCAGGAACGGCTTCTGAATCCCTTCATCAGTAAACACCCGCACGAAGTTCTTCCAGCCGGTATTCACGGTAAATCCGGGGCTTAAGGTTTCGTTGCCCCACTTATTGTCCGCGTTCACGGCCTGATAGAAGCCGGTCTGCGGATTGGCGCGGTAATGCGTGCCGCTCTGCTGGTTGATCAGTTCATCTTTTGCGCCAACCCGATAGAGCGGCTGGGTGCCGGAGAACTGGCGGAGCGAACTCATGCGCAACTGACGCCCATCCGGCAACTCAGCGCGGATCTGGCTCAGTGCCTGGCGGTTAGTCGTGATAACCCTGAACGTCGCCCGTTCGCCAGCGGGTGGCGTCGCCGGGGCCATTTTCAGCGTCTGTTCCGGGCCAAACTGAAACGGCGGCGAGACAAAGTCTGCTTTGCCATCGTTCAGCACCAACTGCCAGCGATCGCCAGCCGGAAACAGTGAGAAACTCACTGCTTCACCCGCCTGGAATGTGCGGCCCAGCAGTACCTGCTGCGCCCGCTCAAAGGTGAGCTGGTTGGTGCTACTGTAGTTGGTAAAGGCGATAGCGATGGTGCAGGCGAGGGGGAACAACACAAACAGCGACATTCCTGCCACGCCGGGATAGACATAACGCCACGCATAGGCGCGACGATTAGCAAAAATCCACAGCCCGGTTGCACTGAGGATCAGCGTCAGCAACGCAAACAGATATTCACCCTGCGCGTACATCAGTATCAGCAGATAGCCGACCAGCAGACAGCCGATTCCGATGAGAACGCCTTTCAGCAACAGACTGTGCGTTTTCGGTTTTCCTGACATGATGCGGTTTTCCTTAACGGTCACTCAAGCCGGGGATAACCCCGGCATGGGATTATTACTTCTTCAGGCGGGCCTGGGCATCTTTAAGCGCGGCGTCAACACTCTGACGACCGCCCAGCGCATTCAGCGTGGCGGTGCGCATCGCGTACCAGAAGGCCGCCATCTGCGGGATGTTTGGCATGATGTCGCCCTGTTTAGCGTTGCTCATGGTGGCGGCGATACGCGGATCTTTTTCCAGCGTCTGCTGGTAGGATTTCAGCGCCACGGCACCCAGCGGCTTGTCTTTATTAACCGTTTCCAGTCCGGAATCGGTCAGCAGATAGTTCTCCAGGAACTCTTTCGCCAGCTCTTTGTTTGGACTGGCGGCGTTGATCCCGGCACTCAGCACACCGACAAAGGCTTTCGACGGTTTGCCCTTCAGCGTGGGCAGTTCAGTAACGCCATAGTCGATGCCGCTCTTGTCCAGGTTGCCCCACGCCCACGGACCATTAATGGTCATGGCGGTTTCGCCTTTGTTAAAGGCGGCCTCAGCGATGGAGTAGTCGGTATCCGCATTCAGCGTTTTGGCTTTGACCTGATCGACCAGGAACTGCATGCCCGCTTTCGCGCCGGCGTTATCGACGCCGACATCCTTCACGTCATAGTGTCCGTCGGTGAGTTTAAAGGCGTAGGCACCGCCCGCGGCCAGCAGTGGCCAGGTGAAGTAGGGTTCCTGCAGGTTGAACATAATCGCGCTCTTGCCTTTGGCGCGCAGTTGCTTATCAAGACCGGCAATCTCTTCCCAGGTTTTCGGCGGGTTCGGCAGCAGCTTTTTGTTGTAGATCAGTGACAGCGCCTCAACCGAGATCGGATAGCCAATCAGCTTGCCGTCGAAGCGTACCGCGTCCCAGGTGAACGGGAAGATCTTCTCGCGGAAGCTGGCATCCGGCGTGACCTCCGCCAGCAGGCCCGACTGCGCGTAGCCGCCAAAGCGGTCATGTGCCCAGAAGATAATGTCCGGGCCATCGCCGGTCGCCGCGACCTGCGGATACTTCTCTTCCATTTTGTCAGGATGTTCGACCGTGACTTTAATGCCGGTCTCCTTCTCAAATTTCTTACCCACGTCGGCAAGGCCGTTGTAGCCCTTGTCACCGTTAATCCAGATGACCAGTTTGCCTTCCTCAATTTTTGCCATTGCGCTTGCTGAAAAGAGCACAGCAGAGAGGGCAGAAAGGGCCAGAATGCGTGCTCCGGTTTTCGTCGTCATAAATCCATCCTGTTAGCGGAAGTGGTGAATGCTCTGTCGGCATCATTGTGCGTATCCACACCGGCATCTCATCCTCCTCCGCTCTACGCCCCTCAGCCTGCCTCTGTGATCCCACTGGCAAAAAGCGCCTTAAGCGGGTGCTTAAGCGGCAAAACAATCTTCGGGTCTGCGTTAGCGATCACAAAAAAGCGTGGCAAGGCGCGGGCTGACGCGTCAGCCCGTGTTTCTCCTCCTCCCGACTCCTCCCCCAGCAGTTTGCGTTACGGCGGAGGATGTTACCGATTGTTTCCTCTCGCATAGTGAGCCCCGGAACCCGTCTGCCGCTGAGCAGACACGATTATGCAGCTAAGAGGGAAGGGATCATGGCGAGCGTTGTGTTACGCAATGTCACGAAAGCCTGGGGCGAAACAGTGGTGTCGAAAGATATCGATCTCACTATTCGTGAAGGGGAATTTGTTGTATTCGTCGGCCCATCAGGCTGTGGAAAATCGACACTGCTGCGCATGATTGCCGGTCTGGAAACCATCACCAGCGGCGAGCTGTTAATCGGCGACCAGCGAATGAATGAAGTGCCACCTGCTGAACGCGGCATTGGCATGGTGTTTCAATCCTATGCGCTCTATCCACACCTCTCCGTGGCGGAAAATATGTCTTTTGGCCTGAAGCTGGCCGGAGTGAAAAAAGCGGAGATCCATCAGCGCGTCAATCAGGTGGCAGAGATCCTTCAGCTGGCGCATCTGCTTGATCGCCGGCCTAAGGCCCTTTCCGGTGGGCAGCGTCAGCGCGTGGCAATTGGCCGTACGCTGGTGGCCGAACCCCGCGTCTTCCTGCTGGATGAACCGCTGTCAAACCTGGACGCCGCGCTGCGCGTCCAGATGCGCATTGAGATCTCCCGTCTGCATAAGCGCCTGAAACGCACCATGATTTATGTGACCCACGATCAGATCGAAGCGATGACGCTGGCTGACAAGATCGTGGTGCTCGATGCCGGGCGCATTGCGCAGGTCGGCAAACCGCTTGAGCTTTACCACTATCCCGCTAACCGCTTTGTCGCCGGATTTATCGGCTCACCCAAAATGAACTTCCTGCCGGTCAAAGTGACCGCCACCGCCATCGATCAGGTTCAGGTACGACTGCCGAATCAGCAACTGGTCTGGCTGCCGGTTGACAGCGCCGGCGTGCAGGTTGGCAGCAATATGTCACTGGGTATTCGCCCGGAACATCTGCTCTCCAGCGATATCGCCGACGTTACCCTGGAAGGGGAAGTGCAGGTGGTGGAACAGCTGGGGCATGAAACACAGATCCACATCGAGATTCCCGCTATCCGTCAAAACCTGGTCTACCGCCAGGAGGACGTCGTGCTGGTGAAAGAGGGCGCCATCCTCGGTATTGGCCTGCCGCCCGAGCGTTGTCACCTGTTCCGTGAGGACGGGAGCGCGTGCCGCAGGCTTTATCAGGAGCCGGGTGTATAGCCCTGCCAAAAACAATAAAAGCAATGACCTCAGGAGATAGAAAATGTTAACTCTGCGCAAACTTCCCATTGCCGTTGCCGTCGCGGTGGGCACCCTCTCCGCCCCGACGATGGCGGTTGATTTTACCGGTTACGCCCGTTCCGGCATTGGCTGGACAGGTAGCGGTGGCGAACAGCAATGTTTCCAGGCCACTGGCGCCCAAAGTAAGTACCGTCTGGGCAATGAATGTGAAACCTACGCTGAACTGAAATTAGGCCAGGAAGTGTGGAAAGAGGGCGACAAGAGCTTCTATTTCGACACCAACGTGGCTTACTCCGTGGCACAGCAAAATGACTGGGAAGCGACCTCACCCGCTTTCCGTGAGGCTAACGTCAAAGGTAAAAACCTGATTGATTCGCTGCCAGGGTCGACCATCTGGGCCGGTAAGCGTTTCTATCAGCGTCATGACGTCCACATGATCGACTTCTACTACTGGGATATCTCGGGTCCGGGTGCCGGTCTGGAAGATGTGGATCTCGGCTTCGGTAAACTCTCTTTCGCCGCAACCCGTTCGTCTGAAGCGGGCGGCTCGTACACCTTCTCCAGCGACCGTATCCGTGACTTCGCCACCAGCACCGCCAACGACGTGTTTGATGTGCGTCTGGCCGGACTGGAAACCAACCCGAACGGCGTGCTGGAACTGGGTGTCGATTATGGTCGTGCCAATGCCCGTGACGGCTATCGCATTGAAGATGGCGCATCGAAAGATGGCTGGATGTTCACGGCTGAACATACCCAGAGCATGCTGAAAGGTTACAACAAGTTTGTGCTGCAATACGCAACAGATGCGATGACTTCGCAGGGCAAAGGCGTGCCGCAGGGCACCAACCTCAATAACAACGGCAAGATGTACCGCGTGCTTGACCACGGTGCCATTTCGCTGGCAGAACGCTGGGACCTGATGTATGTCGCTATGTACCAGAACATCGATCTGGACAATAACCGGGGTACCGACTGGTACACCGTAGGTGTGCGCCCGATGTACAAATGGACGCCGATCATGAGCACATTGCTGGAACTGGGCTATGACAACGTAAAATCGCAGCAGGCTAATGAGCGCAACGGCCAGTACAAAGTGACACTGGCACAGCAGTGGCAGGCCGGTGACAGCATCTGGTCACGTCCGGCGCTGCGTCTGTTCGCAACCTACGCCAAATGGGATGAGAAGTGGGGCTACAACAAAGATGCCTCGGGCGATCTCACCTCCTTCGCCTCTGCGGACTCTACCGGCAACGGCATCCTGACCAACAGCCGTGGTAAAGATGACGAAGTGACCTTCGGCGCGCAGATGGAAATCTGGTGGTAAACCAATCCCTGTTCTGACGGGCGCGCCCCTGCGCCTGATGGATCACTTTGGTCGCGGTGTGCCATTGCCTGGTTCACGCCGCGACCTGCAATAAGGTACGCATAATGAAAATGAAAAAGCTGGCTGCACTCTGCCTGAGTGCGGCGTTACTGACAGGACATGCGCTTCCCGCCCTGGCGGAGGTCAATCTGGTGCCGCAGGATCTCTCTTCTGCACCGGTCGTCGCACCTGAATCCCTCCAACGCCTGAGCTGGCAGCCGCTGGCGGCCTCTCAGACGCAGACTACAAAACTCGTCAACAGTGGACAGACGCTGAATGCACCTCACATTGCCGGGCCGGTCGCGGCTTACAGTCTGCCGGCAAATATCGGCGAACTGACGCTGACGCTGAGCAGTGAAGTGGCAAACGGTAAGGTTTTCGCACCGAACGTGCTGGTGCTGGATGAAAACCTGCGTCCTGCGGCCTGGTTCCCCAGCCGCTATTTCACTTATCAGAAGCCGGGCGTAATGGCGGCAGATCGGCTGGAAGGGGTGATGAAATTGACCCCGGCGCTGGGTCAGCAAAAAATCTACCTGCTGGTGTTTACCACCGACAGCGATCTGACCCAGACCACCACGCTGCTCGATCCAGCCAAGGCCTACGCAGAGGGCACTGGCCATGCCGTGCCGGATATTCCCGATCCGGTCGCCAGCCACAGCCGCGAAGGCACGATCAAGCTGAAGATGCAGACCAGTTCCGGCTCCTCGATTCTTGTCGGACCGCTGTTTGGTTCATCCGGCGCGAGTGCCGTCACCGTCGGCAATACTGCACCTGCGGCAGCGTACAGCGCAGCACCAGCGCCTGCACCGGCTGCAGCGCCCGCGCCAAAAGCCCGTGCGGAACCGATCATGAGCGACACCGAGAGTTACTTTAACCAGAAGATCACCCAGGCGGTGAACAGCGGCAATATCGACAAGGCGCTGAAACTGCTGGATGAAGCCGAGCGGCTGGGTTCCACCTCTGCACGGCAGACCTTTATCAGTAGTGTTAAAGGCAAGGGGTGAAGCTGCCCCGACGCTATTGATGTTGTCCCATCTGGTGCGCTGCGGCGCACCTTTTTTTGTTGTGGAGATCCTGATTGCAGTTTTTTTTGTGTGGCTTTACGCATTGCGTAAGTCAGGCTGTGGGCAATAGCGTTCGATGAATATAGGCTTCCTGAGCTGTTTCAGGGATGAATTTTCTGGCCATTTCAGGCGAAGTTACATGGCAACTCAGACCCGAAATATCTTTCTGAAATCATGGGTATCGTGATGGCGGGTGAACCTGGGGTTATCACCCGTCGGAGTATTTCTGCTGCTGTGCATATCAGCCGCGAAGAGTGTGATATCTGGCAGGAAGTAAAACAGGGTGTCACTTTTCAGGCGATACGGAAAAGAGTAATCAGAAACTTTTAATGGTGACTGAGTAACAAAACAGTCGTGGTTGTCGCGATCAATGCATTTGCATTGCCAATGCACTTGCATTACTGTTGCGTTATCTTGTTTTTCCTGATGAGAATCTGAAATGGGAACGCTGACTCATACCAACATCTCTCTGCGCGCTACATCAAAACTGACAGCCCGCAGCCAGACCACTATCCCTGCCGCAGTTCGTGATGCGATGAATCTGCAACCTGGTGAGAATATCGAATACGCTGTTCTGCCTGGCGGCAAAGTCCTTATTACCCGTCAGGAAACGGTGACTGATGATGATCCGGTAATGGCGAGCTTTCTGAGTTTTCTTGCTGCTGATATGTGCAACACGCCTGCAAATATTAAAACGCTGGATCGAGGATTATTAACTCGCATTACTTCATTGACCGAAGGTATGGACGTTGATTTGGATGCTCCACTCATGGACGATGAGTAATCAGGTATGGAAGATGGCACGGTTATAAATGGATGGCACGTTTATGTTCATCCCTGTTTTGAATCACAGCTGATTGCGCTGACCAATGAAGTGGAGTCACTCAGGGCTAAATATCCTGAAAGTTACCAGCGAAAAGCGACGACTAAGCTTTTAGCCGCGGTGTTTAAGGTTATCAATAGTGAGATTTGCGCCGATCCACATCATGCAAAGTTTCGCCAGGGCGATACGCTGGGAGAACAAAATAAGCATTGGTTCCGTGCGAAGTTTTTAATGCAGTATCGTTTGTTCTTTAGATTCAGCGAACAACATAAAACCATTATCCTTGCATGGATGAATGACGCCGAGACCAAACGTGCCTATGGCAGTAAACGTGACGCTTATAAAGTATTTTCAGGAATGTTGCATAACGGCTACCCACCAGACGACTGGGCATTGCTGTTAAAGCAATCTCAGGATTGGGATAATACAAACTCGTAAGTGTCATAAATCCTGACCACGATCCTGTTTGTGTTTTCAGACGCCTTGCTCATGGGTAATTCATCTCTGATTAAAGGCGCTGAGTAAAATAGCAGCGTGCGAGCCGTTGGCGGCCCGCACGCTGTAATAACTGAAAATTATGTAAATCAGGCGGCGTCAGACACGCGTCTGAGTCACGCGTTAATCTTCAACCACGCACTGACCGCTTCCGTCGCGCCGTCAAATCGTGCAACAACCCTTGGGTCTCCGAATTACTGAACAGCGCCTCCAGCGGCACGCTCAGCTTGCGTCGCCAGTTTGGGTATTCGTCGCTGGTGCCGGGAATATTGACCGGCGCGGCCATATCCAGCCAGTCCTCCGGTTGCAGTCCCAGCAGGGCGCTGTGACTGTCGGCCAGATAGCGCTGCATCGCCTGATTCAATGCCTTGCTCATACCGGTACGGCGTGCATCACGTCCGGCACGTTTCGGCAGCGCGCCCACGCGATGCAAACTGTTCAGCAGCGCCTGCTTTGCCCTCGTTCGTTCCTGATACAGTCCGGCCAGCACCACTTTGTCCGGATAAAGACCGAGTTGTGCGCCAGTTGTCAGATCGTCACTTTGCCACCAGCCGCGCAGCGTGGGGAGATCATGGGTGGTAGCAACTGCCATTGCCTGCCGTGGCCAGCTGGCGGGCGGGCGAAAACCGGCTTCTGACGTCTGTTCGAACCAGAGCACTTTATAGGAGTAAACCCCGCCATCCCGCAGCTTATCGACAATCGCCTCCGGCACGGTGCCGAGATCTTCGCCAATCACCATGCATTGATGACGCTGGCTTTCCAGCGCCAGAATCGCCAGCAAATCGTCAATCGGGTAGTGCACATACGCCCCGTGCCTCGCGCCTTCGCCAGCGGGAATCCACCACAGCCGCATTAGCGCCATCACATGATCAATACGCAGTGCGCCGCAGTGGCGCATATTGGCGCGCAGCAGGGCAATCCACGGCTCCCAGGCACGCTGACGCATCACCTGCGGATCCATGGGCGGCAACCCCCAATCCTGACCGCGTGGGCCGAGAATATCAGGCGGTGCACCGATGCTGGCCTTCATGCAGTAAAGATCCCGCTCGCTCCAGGTCTCTGCGCCACCCTGCGCGACGCCCACCGCCAGATCGCGGTATAGGCCAATCGGCATCTGCTGCTGCTGGCAGCTGTTCCAGCAACTTTCAAACTGCTGTGCGGCCAGCCACTGCAACCACAGCCAGAAACGCACCTGATCCTCATGCTGTTTCAAAAAGGTCTGCACCGCCGGGCTGTCTGGATGCTGTAGCGCCTCCGGCCAGACCGGCCAGCCCCAGCGCCCGCTATCCTGCGCCATCTGGTCGGCATGCAGCGCATCAAACAGCGCCTGATGCTGCAGGCTTTCGCCACCTTCCTGGATAAACGCATTAAACGCCTGCACCTCAGGATCAGCGGCATCACGCTGGATAAACTGCGGCCACGCCAGGCTCAGCGCCTGAATTTTCAGCCGGGTTACCGCGGCATAATCGACCCATTCAGTTGCGCGAGCCTGCGCCAGCGTCTGCTGCGTTTCGGGCAGTTGCCACCAGGTTTGCGCGACCGCGCTCAACTGAAAGTCAGTGACCGCGTTCACATCGATGTAAAGCACATTGAGCCAGCGCCGGGACGAAGGACTGTAAGGGCTGGCACTCTCCGGGCTGGAGGGAAACAGTGCATGAATAGGGTTGAGGCCGATAAACGCGCCACCACGTGCGGCGATTTCCGCTAGCATCCGGCGCAGATCGCCAAAGTCACCAATACCCCAGTTCTGCGCAGAACGCAGGGTGTAGAGCTGCACGCAGGCGCCCCACAATGATTCACCCTTCAACAGTGCCGGCGGTTCATAGCAGCGCGCCGGGGCGATAATCACCCGGCACGACCACTGCTGCGTGCCCTGTTGCAGCGTCAGCTGATGATAGCCTTCGGGCAGCGGCGGCAGATGCAGTGGCTGCGCGGGCTGGCAGCGACCCGAGCTCATCTCACCCGACTCGTGGGTGAGATGCCAGTGTGCATCGTCACTCAGCTGTGGCGACAGGCTCAGCAGATCGCCGCTGCGGAAAATCACCACGGGTGGCAGCGGCGTGCTCAGCGGATGCGGAGGCTGCATCACCGCCAGCAAACGCTGGCGGGTCAGGGTCGGGATCGCCTGTGGCTTGCCGTGCGCATTGATATACTCAGCAGCGATGCCCGCCAGGGAAAAATCATCCATAACCGGATCTGTTTTCATGGCGTTCCTTAGCGTTTCGCTTGCCAGATGCGTTGCTGATAATCGCGGATTGCGCGATCGGAACTGAACATGCCACAGCGGGCAGTATTCAGGATGGTGGCACGCGTCCAGGCCTCCTGATCGCTCCACAGCCGTTCAACCTGCGCCTGCGCGTCCAGGTAGGGCTGGAAGTCAGCCAGAACAAGATAAGGATCGCCGCCTTCCGGGCCGAGACTGTGCAGCATCGCGTCAAAAGCGTGGAGGTCGCCCTGGCTGAAGGTGCCATCTTCAAGCGCCTTTAACACCTGATTGAGCTGTGGATCTTTTTTGCGCCACTGATCCGGGGCATAGCCGCCCGTTTTTAACGCCACCACCTGTTCCACGGTATGCCCAAAGATAAAGATATTTTCGCTGCCGACCTGTTCGGCGATCTCGACGTTTGCCCCATCCAGTGTGCCGATGGTCAGCGCACCGTTAAGCGCCAGCTTCATGTTGCCGGTGCCGGAGGCCTCTTTACCGGCAGTAGAAATTTGTTCAGAAAGGTCGGCGGCCGGAATCAGGCGCTCGGCGACGGAGACGTTGTAATCGGGAATAAACACCACCTTCAGGCGGTCGCCGATGCGCGGATCCTGATTGATCACTTCGGCCACTTTGTTGATGGCGTAGATGATGTTTTTCGCCAGCGCATAGCCCGGCGCGGCTTTGGCACCAAACAGCACCACGCGCGGTGCACGGTTCGCCTGCGGATCGGTGACCAGCGTCTGCCACAGTGCAATGATGTGCAGCAGGCTCAGATGCTGACGTTTGTACTCATGCAGGCGCTTAATCTGCACATCAAACAGCGCGGTGGGGTCGATCTCAATGCCGGTCCGTTGTTTGACCCACTGCGCCAGCGCGACTTTGTTCTGCTGCTTGATGGCGCGATACTCCGCGTGGAACACGGCGTCATCCGCAAAGGCTTCCAGCCCCTGTAAGGCATCGAGATCGTTCAGCCAGGGCTTTTGCAGCGTTCGGCTAATCAACGCACTCAGCGCCGGGTTGCACTGATTAATCCAGCGGCGCGGTGTAATGCCATTGGTCACGTTATGGAATTTTTCCGGCCACATCTGGTGATATTCCGGGAAGAGATCCTGCACTACCAGTTTTGAGTGCAGTGCCGCCACACCATTGACCGCGAAGCCGCTGGTGACGCAAAGGTTGGCCATGCGGAGCTGATTATTGTGCACCAGTGCCAGTTTTGCCCATTTTGCGTCATCATCCGGCCAGCGTGCGGTGACTGCCGTTTTCAGCTGCGCGTTCAGGGTATTAATGATCATCATATGGCGCGGTAGCAGGCTGCGCACCAGTCGCACATCCCAGCATTCCAGCGCTTCCGGCATCAGCGTATGGTTGGTGTAGGCAAAGGTGTGCTGGGTGATCTGCCAGGCGCGATCCCAGCTAAGCTGATGCTCATCCAGCAGCAGACGCATCAGCTCCGGGATCGCCAGCGTCGGATGGGTGTCGTTAAGCTGGATCACTTCATGGTCAGCCAGGGTTTCGATGTTGCGTCCGGCCAGATGGTGACGACGCAGAATGTCAGCCAGCGCACAGGCGCACTGGAAATATTGCTGCATCAGACGCAGTTTTTTACCGTTCTGATGATTGTCATTGGGGTAGAGCACTTTGGTGAGTTTTTCTGCATCAATGCCCTGTTGCTCCGCACGCAAAAAATCGCCGTCGTTAAAGCGGCTGAGGTTGAACGGCTGAGCATGTTTCGCCTGCCATAAACGCAGTGGCTGGCTGATGCCATTCTCATAACCTACTACCGGTAGATCCCAGGCCTCCCCGACCAGTTCAACTGCCGGTTGCCACTGCGGCTCACCTTCGACACTGATCACTTTACCGCCCAGACCGACGCGCACGTTCAGCGCAGCGTTATGGTTAAACCACGGATAGCGATCGCGCTGCCAGTCATCCGGCCCTTCAATCTGGGAGCCCTGTTCGAAACGCTGGCGGAAAAGACCATATTGATAGTTCAGACCATAGCCCGTGGCAGGCTGACCCACATTTGCCATAGAATCCAGAAAACAGGCCGCCAGGCGACCCAGACCGCCATTGCCCAGCGCCGGATCGGTTTCGTTTTCCAGCACGTCGGTGAGTGAGACATTCCAGGCGGCCAGCGCATTATTCACCGCGTCATACCAGCCCAGATTCAGCAGATTGTTGCCGGTCAGGCGACCCATCAAAAACTCCATCGACAGATAGTTAACATGGCGCAGTTCAGTTGTAGCCGGGCGACCTGGCTGCGCCGCCAGCATATCGGCCAGTGCACCGCTGAGGGCCTGCCACCACTGCGACGGGTTCATCTCCTGCGCGTCGTGCAGGCCAAAACGCTGCCACTGACGGGTCAGGGCAGCAGTAAACTGAGTCGGGTTAAAATCGGGCTGTGTCATGATTGATGTCCTGAAAAAAAGAAAGTGGGTCAATGTGGTCACAGTGTGCCCGGGCGGAAATCATCACTCATCCTCCCGAAAAGGATTAGGGCAGGAGGATAGGGAGGGTGGAGAGAATGAGGCTATTCCTAAATCGTTGAAGGAGTGTGATTGCGCACGCTTTTGTAAAGTTTAGTTAATGGGTTTGCTTGCATTCATCAGACGAAATGCTGAACCTGTGTAAGGAATAATTACGAAGCGTAAAATAATGATGCGCTCGACGAATGGAGAAACGCGCGCCCATGTTAATACCCGCCAAACTCAGCCGCCCGGTCCGTCTTGAAGGCACCGTCATCCGTGAAAGATTGCTGCAAAAGCTCACCGCTGCCGGTAACTATCGGCTGGTCCTGGTCACCAGTCCGGCAGGTTACGGCAAAACCACACTGGTATCTCAGTGGGCGGCGGGAAAGCGCGATCTGGGCTGGGTATCTCTGGACGAGGGCGACAATCAGGCGGAACGCTTTGTCGATTACCTGATAGCTGCACTGCAACAGGCCACACATGGCGGCTGTCCCCGCACTGAGCTGCTGGCGCAGAAGCGGCAATATGTGAATCTCAATGCACTGTTTTCTCAGCTTTTTATCGAACTGGTGGAGTGGCAGCAGCCGTTGTGGCTGATTGTTGATGACTACCATCTCATCACCAATCCGGTCATTCATGACGCGATGCGCTTTTTCCTGCGTCATCAGCCGGAGAATCTGACGCTGATTCTGATGTCGCGTAACCTGCCGCAGCTGGGTATCGCTAACCTGCGGGTGCGTGAGCAACTGATTGAACTGGGCAGCCAGCAGCTCGCATTTACACATCAGGAAGCGCGCCAGTTCTTTGACTGCCGTCTGTCGGCGCCGCTGGAAAGCGAAGAGAGCAGCCGCCTTTGTGATGATGTCGCAGGCTGGGCGACGGCACTGCAACTGATTGTGCTGTCGGCACGACAGGGTGCCAGCTCTGCGCAGCATTCAGCCCGGCGGCTTTCAGGTATTAATGCCAGCCATCTCTCTGACTATCTGGTGGAAGAGGTGCTGGATAATGTCGATCTCTCCACCCGCCATTTCTTACTCAAAACTGCGCTGCTGCGTTCAATGAACGATGAGCTGATAGCCTGCGTAACCCACGAAGATAACGGCCAGATGCGGCTGGAGGAGATTGAACGTCAGGGGTTATTTCTGCAGCGCATGGACGATTCCGGCTGCTGGTTCAGCTACCATCCGCTGTTTGGGAACTTTCTGCGTCAGCGCTGTCAGTGGGAGCTGGCCGCAGAGCTGCCTGCGCTGCATCGGGCTGCGGCTGAAAGCTGGATGGCGCAGGGGTTTCCTGGCGAGGCGATTCACCACTCGCTCGCCTCCGGTGACGCGAGCATGCTGCGGGATGTGCTGCTGAAGCACGCCTGGACGCTGTTTAATCAGAGCGAACTGCCGTTACTGGAGAACTCCCTGAAAGCGCTGCCGTGGGAGATGATGCTGGAGAATCCTATGCTGGTGCTGCTGCAGGCGTGGCTGATGCAGACCCAGCATCGCTTTTCTGAAGTCGATAGTCTGCTGGCACGTTTTGAACAGGCCAGCCGCTGCGAGATTGATGCCGCTCTGCGCGGTGAATTTAATGCGTTGCGCGCCCAGGTGGCGATCAACGATGGCAATACCGACGAAGCGGAGCGGCTGGCGAAAGTGGCGCTCGACACCCTGCCAGCCAGCCGTCACTACAGCCGTATTGTGGCGACCTCAGTACATGGCGAAGTGATGCACTGCAAAGGTGAGTTAGATGATTCACTCAAGCTGATGCGTCAGACCGAACAGATGGCACGTCGCGATGAGGTTTGGCACTACGCGCTCTGGAGCATGATTCAACAGAGCGAGATTCTGTTTGCTCAGGGCTTTTTGCAGGCCGCCTATGAGATCCAGAGCCGCGCCTTTGTGCTGGTGGAAGAGCAGCATCTGGCGCAGTTCCCGCTGCATGAGTTTCTGCTGCGCATTCGCGCTCAGCTGTTATGGGCCTGGGGCCGACTGGAAGAGGCAGAGCAGGCGGCGCGCGAAGGGATCAACGTGCTGAACGGTTACCAGCCGCAACAGCAGATTCAGTGTCTGGGACTGCTGGTGCAGTGCTCACTGGCGCGCGGCAACATTGATAACGCCCGCAGCTACCTGAACCGTCTGGAAAACCTGCTGAACAACGGCAACTGGCACAGTGACTGGATCGCCAATGCCGATAAGGTTCGGGTGATCTACTGGCAGATGACCGGCGACAGCCAGAACGCACGCGACTGGATGCGGCAGACACCCAAACCCGCTTTCGCTAACAACCATTTCCTGCAGGGACAGTGGCGTAACATTGCCCGTGCACAGATCCTGCTGGGTGATGTCAGCCAGGCAGAAGTGGTGCTGGAGGAACTGAATGAGAACGCCCGTGCCCTGCGCCTGATGAGCGATTTAAACCGTAATCTGCTGCTGCTGAATCAGATCTACTGGCAGACTGACCGCAAAGCGGAGGCGCAGCGTGTGCTGATTGAGGCGCTGAAACTGGCACGCAGCACCGGATTTATCAGCCATTTTGTCATTGAAGGCGAGATGATGGCGCAACAACTGCGGCAGCTGATTCAGCTAAATACTCTGAATGAGCTGGACAGTCACCGCGCCCGCCGCATCCTGCTTGAAATTAATAAATATCATCGACATAAGTTTGCCCATTTCGATGAAGGTTTTGTCAGCCGGTTGCTCAACCATCCTGACGTGCCGGAACTGATCCGCACCAGTCCACTGACGCAGCGTGAGTGGCAGGTGCTGGGCCTGATCTATTCAGGATACAGCAACGATCAAATCGCCGGGGAACTGGCGGTGGCATCCACCACCATCAAAACGCATATCCGTAATCTCTACCAAAAACTGGGCGTCTCTCATCGCAGCGAGGCAATGAATCAGGTGCAGGCGCTGTTAAAAATGATGGGCTATGTCTGAGAATAGCGGGCGATTATTCATCGATTGTTGAAAATTGCCCAGGCATAAGGCTGTTCTGATGTAAAACCCGCACAGGAAACCGACGCAGGTTAAAGGCGCCTGACAAGGTCTGGAAGAGTTCTGGAAGAGTAAAGCAGAGCGGGAGTGTGCTGTGGTGAACTGGTTGAAGTGCTTCCCGATCTGCGTCCCGAGCCGCTTAGCGCGTATTTGTGGTCGCGCACCGCCGCAATCTGTCGCGGCGTATCAGGGCTTTTATGCACTGGACAGAAGACATTTTAAAACCCTATTTTGACTGATTACATGCGCGATATTTACGCCAGATACGAAGAGACGAGGCAAAGGAAAAGCTTAATCGTGCAGGTCACGCTGCGCTTTTTCTGATGGTTTGCTTAATCTGATGATAAAATCGCAAATGAGCGTGTAAGCTGAGATAAATATCAGGGCCGCTATAAATTGTAGTGATTGAAGTTTGTTAACATTTGTAACTGCTGCTGTGCTAACATTTCGACGTTTATTCAGGTTTCCTGCCGTGTGTAGTATTACTGGAACGCAGTATGATAGATAAATATCAAACCCATCACGATGTCGCTGTACTGCTTCTGCTACGACACATCTGCACAATCGTCCTGACGTTTCTTCTGCTCATCGTCATTCCTCATTTAGCCTGGGCCGAAATACAGGATGGCAAAGCTAATCGCATTGTCAGTGGTATTATCAGTTTCACCCACTGGCCGGGTGTGAAACGACCAGAATTATGTGTTTTATCTTCAGCGCGACATCTCTCTTTACCGGAAAATACTGCGTCTTCAACCGCGACATTTACTGTTGTGTATCTTGCTTCTGTTAACGACTTCAGTATGCACCGATGCGATGCTGTTTATTTCGGCGATCAGACGCCCCAGCAGCAGGTTGACTCTCTGCAGCATTTTACAGGAAGGGCCGTTCTTAGCCTCGCGGAGAATAATGCGGAGTGTACGGTAGGTGCCGCGTTTTGCATGATTTTTCAGCCTAATCATACGCATTTTTCCGTTAACCTCGATTCCCTTGCCAGAAGCGGTGTCAGGGTGAGTCCTGATGTGCTTTTGCTCTCCCGCGAGGGAGGCGAATAAGATGAAATTTGATAAATTAAGACATGATAAATCGTCCATCCGCAATAAACTGCGGAAGATAAGCACCATCAACGCTGCAGTGATACTCCTGCTGTGCTGGTTATTGCTCTCATCAACGTCGCTGCTGTTTATTAAAAAATATGAGAAACGAAATCTCGAGTTAATCGGTTCGACGCTAAGTACTACGCTAACTGCGGCTACCGTTTTTGCCGACAGCTACGACGCACGTAATAAAATTGAACGGCTTGGCAATGAAGGCATGTTCGCTTCCGCGAAGCTGGTTACCCGTGATCACATTGTTCTGGTTCAGTGGAATGCACAACAGGAACCGTCGGGTTGGTATTCACGCTTACTGCGCGAGTGGATTTATATCAAACCTCTTAACGTCAATATCATTCATGCTGATGCTGTCGTCGGGACGTTGACGCTGGAAGGCACGGTGACCGGCGCGTTAAACTTCCTTCGTTACTCATTTATGATTCTTAGCAGCGGCATGCTTTGTGTGCTGGTTATCTCGCTTCTGCTGAGTGAATTTCTGCATCGGGGTATGGTTGCAACACTGCGCACCATTACCAGCTCAATTCACTATGTGATTCATTCTGGTGATTTTTCACTGCGAATTCAGGGTGGCCCAATTAAAGAGTTTCAGCTCTTTTCAGACGATCTGAATTCACTGCTTAAGGAAATGCAATCGCTGAAGGCTTCGCTTATGCGTGATAATCGCTCGCTGGCCGCTAAAGCGCTGGAAGACCCGCTGACCGGCCTTGCCAACCGCACTGCATTTTCCGCCCGGCTGACACAACTCCTCGCTCTGCAATCTGCCAATGAGCGCTTTGCGCTGTTATTCCTCGATGGCGATCGTTTTAAGAGCATTAATGATAACTGGGGACATGCCGCCGGGGATGAGGTATTGAAAGCGATAGGATCGCGCCTTTTATCACAGGCATCTGAACAGGATCTGGTTGCCCGATTAGGCGGAGATGAATTTGCCATGCTGGTGAGCAGCCGGACCCGTGATGAGCAATTGAAGCAACTCATGCTGAATATTCATGATGCCATCAGCGAGGAAATCAGTATTGCAGAAGGTTTGCCGATAAAAACCTCAATGACCATCGGATATGCGTGGTCACAACAGGGTGATACGGTTGAATCGATCCTCGAACGTGCTGATATGAATATGTATAAGAATAAGCGAAAAAATAAAGTTTAATGAAGGCGTGAACGAGACGTGAATATGAAAAAGAATATTTCCCTGATGCTCCTGACTCTGGCTTTGGTGGGTTGTCAGTCTAAAGAGCATTTTAGTGAGGCACAAATCGCCGCGATGACAAGTGCTGGATTTACCCGAAATAGTGAAGGCTGGGGGTTGGGATTATCCGATAAAATCCTGTTTGGTGTTAACGAATCAGAACTGACTCCCTCAAGCAAAAGTAATATTCAGGGGATGGCGAAAAACCTGGCATCGACCGGTATTGAGCATGTGCGCATCGATGGGCACACTGACAATTATGGCAAACCCGATTATAACCAGCAGCTGTCGTTGAAAAGAGCGAATGCCGTAGCGGCACAGTGGGCGGAAGGTGCGTCGATACCCCGTGGAAATATTGTTACGCGTGGATTGGGGATGAGTGCTCCGGTTACCAGCAACAATAGCGCGCAAGGGCGTGCTCAAAATCGCCGCGTGGCCATTGTGATCACAGCACCATGATAAACCAGCGGCCAACGCCTGCTTTGTCGTCGGATTTACCTGCGCGTGACCATGCGCTGACTATGGGAAAAGATGAACGCACGGCGGAGTCCGCCATGCGTTGTTTTTATCAGCGATAAAACGCCGGTTTAACCGACATCTTAACCGGCACAATCTCGCCAGAGGTTTGTGCCGCGACACAGGCATCGGCCGCGACTGCTGCCGCGTAACCATCCCACGCCGAGGGACCCGTCATCTCACCGCTGATGACGTTGTTGATAAACGCCTGTAGCTCCACGTCATAGGCATCGATAAAGCGTTTTTTCCAGTCGGTCAAAATGGTAGTCGAGAGTTTTGCCGCGCTGCGTGTCTGCACAGAAACGGGCTCCGGCAGGCGGGCAACGCCGCGTTCACCCACCACTTCACACTGAATGTCGTAGCCATATTCACAGTTCACAAAGATTTCGACATCAATACGCGCGCCTTTGGCTGTCTCCAGCAGCACGATTTGTGGATCGCGCAGATGTGACGATGCCTTGCGGGTTTTGCGTGGGAAGATCACCTGTACGCTGGCGTAGTCATCATTCAGCAGCCAGCGCAGCACATCGAGTTCGTGGATAAGCGTATCGGTGATTGCCATGTCGGTGGTGTAACTGTCACCCACTTCCGGATTACGGTGTGCGCAATGCAGCATCAGCGGTTCACCAATCTCACCGCTGTCGATGACCGCTTTTAGCGCACGGTAGCCGCTATCATAAGGGCGCATAAAGCCGACCTGCACCAGCTGCCGTCCCGCCTGAATCTCCGCTTCAACAATATTCATACAGCCCTGAGCGGTGACCGCCAGCGGTTTTTCGCAGAACACCGCTTTGCCCGCTTCGATACAGGCCAGCACAAAGGCTTCATGTGTCGGACCCCAGGAGGTGACCAGCACCGCATTCACCAGCGGATCGTTAATGAGATCCAGCGCATTGTCATAAATGCGTGCTTCCGGCGTCAGCTCATTCACAATCTGCTGGCAGTTGTCGCGGTTGATGTCGTTGAGCGCCACCACGCGCGCATTCTGTAACACTGTGCTGCAACGACGGATATGTTCGCGGGCGATTGCGCCGGTGCCGATAACACCAATGTTAATTGTCATGATGAATCCTTTAAGCTGAGTGATTTAACAAACGAATGCTGTCGCGTATTTCGCGGATGATGTCCGCTTCCTGCCAGCTGTTCATTACCGACGAGAAAGGTTCAAAAGCGTAAAGGCCGCTGTAGCCCATCTTCTCCAGCCGCTCAACCTGTTGCTTACTGTGCAGGCGGTCGTCCGCGCTGAGCATGATGCGCTCTTCGTCGGTGAGCTGGCTGACCGGGCGTGGGTCAGTGACGCCGGAGAGGTGCACCAGCCCGATCTGACCGATATCGATCTCCTGGTCAAAAGTCTGTTCCGCATCCTCAAACAGATGATGATGGAAGGTATCGATCAGTAATCTGAACGGCACGCCTGCTTCATGAATCAGTGTCTGCGCCTGAGTTGCCGAACGTAGTGAGCTCTGAGGAAAGCCCAGCGGCTCGACCAGTCCCTGAATACCTGCGTCGGCGAACAGCGGTGCCAGGGTTTTCAGTGCAGCGACGGTATCGGCTGCGCTGATGGGCGTACCGTCATTGAGCGGACAGAGCACCAGCGATTCCGCGCCAACTGCCTGCGCATCGCTTAATAACTGGCGGGCGCGCTGTAGTACCTCTTCATTCAGCTGGTTAAACGGATAGAGCGCATTGATAGTGACAATACGAATACCTGACTCACGCGCCAGGGCCCTGACGTCGTCACCGCTGAGATCGTCGGTAACGCGTCCGCTGGGCATATCATTACGCAGCTCGACATTATGAATACCCAGCTGGCTGACGAGGTTAAAAAATTGCGGAAGGGTGAGGCTGGGCGCTATTTTACGGTTGATGCAAAAGCGCGCGTTGGGAATATTCAGGCTCATAACAATTTCCTTGAACGTAGGGTGTCGGTGTTAATAGCAATCGGGTCGTCAGCGTCATGACGCGGGCCGTTATTTTTTTACTGCGCAGCAGGCACTATTTTTTGCCGTTATAAAGCGCATAGAAATAGTGCTCGACCTGCTCAAGACTTCTTCCCCGGGTCTCGGGAATAAACTTCACAACAAAAACAGAACCGCCGATGCCGATGGCCGCGAATATGAAGAAGGCACCAGCCAGACCAAATGCGGCTAATAACAGCGGGAAGGCCATAGAGATGGCAAAATTAGCGATCCACAGTGAGAAGACCGCGCCGCCCATACAGATGCCGCGCATCCGCGCAGGGAAGATTTCTGACAGTAGTAACCAGGTCACCGGTGACAACGCGCCCTGCTGAAAGCACAGAAACATCAGCATGCCCGCCAGCACCAGATACGCCCGCAGCAGATTGACGGTTCCATTGAGGTATTCCGGCATTAGCCAGCAGACCAGCCCGATAAAGAAAAGGCAGCAGGTGCAGCCCATCTGTCCAATTAACACCAGAGGGCGACGGCCTACTTTGCCGATTAACCAGATACCGACCAGCGTCATCACCACCGAAATCACGCCATTGGCGATGGTGGCAAACAGCGCCGCATCATTGCTCAGTCCGGCAGCGGTCAGCATGGTCGGCGCGTAATACATGATGGTATTGACGCCGGTCAGCTGCTGAATGGCGGCGATGCCCACGCCCAGCAGGAAAATTTTCATCAGCCAGGGCGTCGCAAGATCGCGCAGGCGGCCTTTGCCACGCTGGCGGTTCTCTTCGATGGTTTCCTCAATCTCTCCCAGTTCCCACTCAATATCTTCAGCGGCGCGGGTCTTTTCCAGCACCTCACGGGCGGCCTGACTGCGGCCTTTCATTACGTGCCAGCGTGGGGTTTCTGGCATAAATATCATGCCGATCCAGAGCAGAACGGCGGGAACAATCGATAGCGCGAGCATCCAGCGCCAGGTGTTTTCACCGCCCCAGATGTCGTTAAACGTGGCGTTTGAGATGTAGGCCAGCAACTGACCGCTGACAATCATCAGCTCCTGCAGGGTAACCAGCTGGCCGCGTTTGTTAGCGGGTGCGATTTCCGCGATGTAGACCGGCACGGTGGCTGCCGCGCCGCCCACGGCAAAGCCCAGGAACAGACGCGAGGCGATCATCCAGGTGACGTCCGGTGCCAGGGCTGATCCCACCGCACCCAGAGCAAAAATCAGCGCCAGTGCGATGATAATGCGTCGTCTGCCCAGGCCATCTGCCAGATGGCCGGCCGCCAGTGCGCCGAAGGCCGCGCCAAACAGCAGGGAGCTGGTCACCAGTCCCGTTGTAAACGGTGTGAGATGCAGATCGCCACGCATAAATAGCAGCGCACCCGAGACCACACCGGTGTCATAACCAAATAGCAACCCACCTAAAGTGGCAACCAACGCAATAATCTTCACAAAAGGCTCGGTGCGGGTGGCGCTATTGGGACCGGAGGCCGGGTTCGACGAAATATAAAGTTCTTTTTCCATGAATACTCCTGGTCATTACGGCAAAGACAAAACGTCAGAACATGAAGAAGCCATCACCCTACTGATATTTTTATTTCGGGTTAAATTATATTTGAAACTTAGTTTTCATTATGTGAGCTCAACCCTTTCGCCTTTTTTATTTTGATTGGATTCCATCAGGGCGTAATAAAAATCGTTAGATTAAAGAGGGTTAATATTCACGTTAATAAAAAAGCGATGTTTTTGTCAGGGCGAAATGGGAATAATTTCGGGAAAGCAGAGTGTGACGAATCAGGGTCAGGATGAAATATCCTGACCAGAAGAAAGGGGAATGTTGAGGTTAGCGGATGGTGAGTGCATTTAATGCGGATAACAGCGCGTCTACTTTTGGCAGAAACTGTTTACGCCGTGGCCATACCACGCTTAGCGTCAGCCCGTCAGGTTGTAACTGCGGCAGGATAATCTCCAGTTCGCCGGCTGCTACGGCGCGCTGAATCAGCCATGAAGGCATCTGGGCCACACCCAGTCCGGCGATGACCGCCTGCAGTTGCGCATCAACGTCGCCCACTGCCAGCCTGAACGGCACCTCGCGCCAGTGTGGCTGACCATCTTCAGTGGTGAACAGCCAGGGTTTGGTCGAGCCATCCACGCGCTCATAAAGGATGGCGGGATGATTCAGCAGCGCCGCCTCATTCTCCGGACGACCTTCACGGTCCAGATAAGCAGGAGAGGCACAGAACTGCATCTGCTCGCGGCCCATATTGCGCCAGCCCAGGGACGCAGGGAGGTCAGGCGCACCGCCGATCCGTACTGCCACATCTACGCCTTCCTCAAACAGGTCCACAAAGCGATCGGACAAACTCAGGCTCAGCGCCAGTTCCGGGTGCTGCTGGCAAAATGGCATCAAGAGCGGCATGACGTTGAGACGGCCATAGGTCGTGGGCACCGCCAGACGCAGACGACCGGACGGAATGATGCGCTGCGCCGCCAGCACTGCCTCGGCTTCGGCCAGATCCTCCAGGATGCGCAGGCAGGTCTGATAATAGGCGCTGCCCGCGTCGGTGAGGTGCAGGCTTCGCGTGGTGCGTTCCAGCAGCCGCGAGCCCAGTCGCGTCTCCAGGCGGCTGACGCTTTTACTGACTGCCGAACCGGTCACATGCAGCCGCTCAGCCGCGGCGGTAAAGCTGCCGCACTCGACGCTGGCAACAAACGGCAGAATATCTTTGAGGCGATGATCGTGCATTGATTGATGAACTCAGGTTAAGAATGCTGTGAATAAATGCCAGAGATAAGAACTGAATTCTCTATTAGGCTTAGAATTACGCAAAACGAGGAGAAATCAAATGAAAAAGCACGCTTTGATTGTTGGCATCAGCGGTGTTATTGGTCGCGCACTGGCAGAGAAATTACAAACAGAAGGCTGGCAGGTTACCGGTCTTTCACGCGGACGCGGTGCGGTTCCTGAAGGCGCAGCCAGTCTGACAGCCGATCTGACCGACGCTGACGCCGTTCGTGACGCACTGAAAGAGGTAAAACCGGATGCGCTTTTCTTCAGCGTCTGGGCGCGTCAGGAAAATGAGAAAGAGAACATCCGTGTTAATGGCGGCATGGTGCGCAATGTGATTGAAGCACTCGGCGATCGCCTCAAGGGTTCACATGTGGCACTGGTCACCGGACTGAAGCATTACCTGGGTCCGTTTGAAGCTTACGGCAAAGGGGCGGTGCCGGTGACGCCGTTCCGCGAAGAGCAGGGTCGTCAGCCAGTCGATAACTTCTATTACGCGCAGGAAGATGAAGTGTTCGCGGGCGCTGAGAAGTATGACTATCGCTGGAGCGTTCACCGTCCGCATACCATCATCGGTCATGCCGTAGGTAACGCGATGAATATGGGGCAGACGCTGGCGGTTTACGCGACATTGTGCAAAGAGAAGGGCTGGCCCTTTATCTTCCCAGGCTCGCCTGAGCAGTGGAGCGGTATTGTGGATATGACCGATGCGGGCCTGCTGGCTGAGCAGCTGCACTGGGCTGCCACTTCACCAAATGGCGCAAATGAGGATTTCAATGCCGTAAACGGCGACGTCTTCCGCTGGAACTGGATGTGGCCAAAACTGGCAGACTATTTCGGTATTGAAGCTGCGGAGTACCCGGCGCAGATGATGCCGCTGGAAAATCGTATGCAGGAAGCCGCCAGTGCATGGCAGGCGATTGCAGAGCAGAATCAGTTGCGTGAGGCAGATGTGACTAAGCTGGCTTCATGGTGGCACACCGATGCAGACCTGGGCCGTCCGATGGAAGCTTTTACTGATATGAGTAAGAGCCGCAAAGCGGGCTTTACCGGCTATCGCAGCACGCTCGACTCTTTTACTCAGCTGTTTGATAAGCTGAAAGCGGAAAAAGTGATTCCGGACTAACCCAGCAGGCGCCGCATCAGGCGCCTGTTTCGTTTCTGGCAGAGACTATACTCAGGCACTGAATCAGTGAATGGAGGAGCAGATCGATGACAACATGTTTCATTATCGGGGCGGCGGGCAAGGTTGGCCAAAAGCTGACGCGTCAACTGAGCAGCAGAAACCATGCGGTCACGGCGCTGCACCGTAAACCGGAACAGGCTGAAACTCTTCAGGCCGCAGGCGCGAAGCCTGTTGCGGGTGATATTCAGCAACTCAGCGTGACGGCACTGTCCGGTTTAATGACGGGTCACGAAGTGGTTGTTTTCACCGCGGGTGCCGGCGGTGCCGGGATCGAGTTGACCAATGCTATTGACGGTGAAGGGTTGAAGCTGGCGGTAGCCGCAGCAGAGCAGGCGGGTGTCTCGCGCTTCCTTCTGGTCTCGGCGTTTCCGGATGCAGGCCGTGGTAAAACGCCATCAGAGGGTTTTGAGAATTACATGCGGGTGAAACGTCTGGCGGATGCCGTGCTGGTGGCGAGCAAGCTGGAGTGGGTGATCCTGCGGCCGGGTACGCTGACCGATGAAGCCGGGACAGGGCGGGTGCATGCTGATCTCGCTATTCCGTATGGGGAAATCCCGCGTGAAGATGTGGCGGCGACGCTGGTCGGGTTGATTGAGAATCCGGCGATTAAATATCAGATAATCGAACTCACCCAGGGTGATGTGCAGATTGATGTGGCGTTGCAGCGGTTGCAGCGGTTGCAGCGGGTATAGAAAGGTAGGGTTGTTGCTGGATCGAGCCTGCTCAGGGAACGCGGTCAGTTTGGAAAGACGCAAAAGCCGTCATCCATGACACCCTCGGTCCGCACCGTCCCTGGTAAGGGATGCTTTCCTCCTCTGACCGTGCTCCCTGCGCAGACTCTCTGACAGCCAATAGCCCTTACTTTAATCAACAAAAAAGCCCCGAATCAGGGGGCTTTTTGCTTAGCTGACGCAGGTATTACTTCACGCATTTAGCGCAGTGCGCACGCTCAATGTGCTGGAAGAAGTCATTACCTTTATCATCGACCAGGATAAAGGCAGGGAAATTCTCCACCTCGATTTTCCAGATCGCTTCCATTCCCAGCTCAGGATACTCCACGCATTCCAGACTCTTGATGCTCTGCTGCGCCAGCACCGCGGCCGGACCACCGATGCTGCCCAGGTAAAAGCCGCCATGTTTATGGCAGGCATCCGTCACCTGCTGACTGCGGTTACCTTTTGCCAGCATGATTTTGCTGCCGCCGTGGGCTTGCAGCAAGTCCACATAGGAATCCATGCGTCCGGCTGTCGTCGGTCCGAGTGAACCGGACGCATAACCTTCAGGCGTTTTAGCCGGACCAGCGTAATAGACCGGGTGATCTTTGATGTACTGCGGCAATCCTTCGCCATTATCGATGCGCTCTTTGAGTTTGGCATGTGCGATATCACGCGCCACGATAATGGTGCCGGTCAGTGAGAGGCGGGTAGAAACCGGATACGCGGAGAGCTGGGCCAGAATCTCTTCCATTGGACGGTTAAGATTCACCTGCAACACTTCACCTTCGCCCTGCTGACGCAGCGCTTCCGGAATCAGACGGCCTGGATTTGATTCCAGCTTCTCAATCCAGATACCTTCGCGGTTAATCTTCGCTTTGATATTGCGGTCAGCCGAGCAGGAAACGCCCATGCCGATCGGGCAGGACGCGCCGTGACGCGGCAGACGCACCACGCGGATGTCGTGGGCGAAGTACTTGCCACCAAACTGCGCACCAAGGCCAAGGTCCTGCGCTGCTTTCAGCAATTCCTGCTCGAGTTGCACATCACGAAATGCCTGACCATGCTCGTTGCCCTCGGTCGGTAAGCCATCGTAGTAGTGTGTTGAGGCGAGCTTCACGGTTTTCAGTGTGCTCTCTGCCGAGGTGCCGCCGATAACAAACGCGATATGGTATGGCGGGCAGGCAGCGGTGCCGAGGGTACGCATTTTGTCCACCAGGTAATTTTTCAGTTTGCCTGGGCTCAGCAGCGCTTTGGTTTCCTGATAGAGATAAGTTTTGTTGGCGGAGCCGCCGCCTTTAGCGATACAGAGGAACTTGTACTCATCGCCATCAACGCTGTAGAGGTCGATCTGCGCAGGAAGGTTAGTGCCGGTATTCACCTCTTTATACATATCCAGCGCGGCATTCTGTGAATAGCGCAGGTTATCTTCAATATAAGTGTTGTAGATACCCAGTGACAGCGCGGCTTCATCGCCACCGCCGGTCCAGACGCGCTGGCCCTTTTTGCCCATGATGATCGCGGTGCCGGTATCCTGACAGGTAGGCAGCACGCCTTTGGCAGCAATTTCAGAGTTTCTTAAAAACTGCAGAGCCACATATTTGTCATTGTCGCTGGCTTCCGGGTCATCAAGGATGGAGGCAACCTGCTGCTGGTGGGCCGGACGCAGCATGAAAGAGGCGTCGTGGAAAGCCTGCTGACTCAGCAGCGTCAGTGCCTGCGGGTCAACTTTCAGGATCTCCTGACCCTCAAACTCGGCGACGGAGACATGCTCGCGACTCAGCAAATAGTATTCAGTATCTTCGTGGGACAGCGGAAAAGGGTTCTGATAGACAAAAGGTTTGTTCGACATTTTTTCTCACTTAATGACCGGCTGAACCTCCGCGTGCAGGCTGCGGGGCACAACATCATAGGCGAATTAATCGTTTATTATGCTTCCTCACCGTGGGTGCGGTGAGGAAGTGCTGGAATGGTATCTTATAACGCGTTGATCTGCATGTTGTATCCGTCAGAACATCCACACCATCCACGGATAAGCAATCAGCATCATCGAACCTAAGAAGATGGCACCGAAGATAGTACCCAGACGCCAGTAATCTTTGGTAGGCAGATAGCCGCTACCGTAGTAAATCGGACTTGGGCCAGTGCCGTATGGCGTGATGATGCCCATCACACCCAAAGAGGTACACAGCATCAGGCAGAATACGGGCATATTGATGCCTGGGATTGACGCTGCGATGGTCAGCATGGCCGGTAACAGCGCGGTAGTGTGCGCGGTGGTGCTGGCAAAGAGGTAGTGCAGCAGGAAGAAGGCGATTAACAGCACCACGGCTGAAACCTGCGGGTCATAACCCTGCAGTAGCATGCCACCCTCTTTACCTAACCAGGTGATGAATCCGACACGGGCCAGGCCATCTGCCAGCGCGACCAGGGTTGCGAACCAGGCAAAGGTGTTCCAGGCCGGTTTATTACTGGTGATGTCGTTCCAGTTCAGGACGCCGGTCCACAGCATCAGCACGACAACCAGTAACGCCGCCATCGCGGGCTCAATCCACGAAGTGGCGAAAATCCACATCAGCAGGGCACAGACCACAAACACCAGCAGCAGGATTTCATTGCGGGTCAGTCGGCCCAGTTTTTCCAGTTCAGCAATAGCCCATTTTGGCACTTCATCGTTGATTTTGACTTCAGGTGGGTAGAACCAGTAAGCCAGTAGCGGCATGGTCAGAATCAGCAGCAAGCCCAGTGGCAGGAAGGCCAGGAACCACATGCCCCATGAAATATCAAAACCGATGATGCTTTTCACCAGCGCCAGCGCCAGCAGGTTAGGAGCCAGTGCAGAGAGGAACATTGAACTGGTGATACAGGCTGCGGTAATCGCGACCCACATCAGGTAAGAGCCGATTTTACGGGCGCTTGGGTCATTAGGCTTAGAACCATACAGCGGCGGCAGGTTAGCAATAATCGGGTAAATCGTGCCGCCACTGCGCGCGGTGTTTGACGGGGTAAAGGGTGCCAGTAACAGGTCAGCAAAGGTGATGGCATAACCCAGCGTCAGGCTCCGGCGACCCAGATATTTCACCAGAATCAGCGCAAGGCGACGCCCGAACTGCGTTTTGTCATAACCTGCGGCGAACATAAAGGCACCGAAGATGAGCCAGACTGTAGAGTTGCCAAAACCGCTGACCGCCCACTTAAAGGACTCACTGGCGACTTTAAATTTCGGGTTAGCCAGTTCAGCCGGGCTGAAGAGCAGAAACTGGCTGAACAGCGCGATGACCACCACGCCAGTCAGACCGATCACGGCACCTGGCAGAGGCTCAAAAATCAACCCGACAATCACGCCCACGAAAATGGCGAAAAAGTGCCAGGCGTAGGGTTCGAGTCCGGCTGGGGTGGGAACAAGCAACAGCAGTACGGCAACGATTACCGGCAGCGCCAGCATGATAGCTTTCTTTTTACCCGCCGCCACAGGATCGGCTTTTGGGGGTTCAGTAACAGCTGAGAGTGTTTTCATAGTGTTTTATCTGCAAGTTAATAAGAATGCGATTTGCGCCCCGGACCTTCACTGATGACTTTCTTTTATATTCTTAATAGTGTGAATAAACCGCGATGCACTGATTTTTTTTAATCTGCTGCTGTGATAATGAGCAGCGCTTTTAAATCCATGTAAATATAATGCGATTTCCAGAAATAAGAATTTTGATCCAGATCAAAGAAATTAATTCATTATTCCCGTTTTTTAACATTTATTATTAATTTATTTTTACTGCGTCAGGGATTTGACGACTCTGTGAAGCTGATCAACAACAAAATGACTCTGTAAAGCAAATGTTTTTTCCATAACGCTATGATTTTAATTAACTTATTTGTTGTGTAAATGAATGGTTGATTTTTGGTAACTGATAGTTAACAATTAATATAACTTCGTTTTACTTTCCCGGCAAATAAAAAATAAAAATCGTTTAAAAGTTATAAAAGTAAAGTTATCGCTTAAGAAAGCAAAGAAAAGAGTATATTAACGTTATGACATCGGACCACTTAATTAAGCGATAATTTGCGTCCGCTAAAAATTTCCAGACTTTTTAAATTTTGGAGTTTATCGCAATGAAATCTCTCACTCCCCTTCTTAATCCACTTACCCTGCCCAATGGCGCTGTTTTAAAAAACCGGCTGGTCATGGCTCCGATGACCACCTGTACCGGTTTTTACGACGGCACGGTCACCAGCGAGCTGGTCGAGTACTATCGCGCCCGCGCGGGTAGCATCGGTACGGTGATTGTAGAGTGCTGTTTTATTGATAACCGTGGCCCGGCATTTCCAGGTGCCATTGCTATCGACAGCGACAATAAAATTCCCGGACTCAAACGTATTGCGGACGCAATTAAATCTGAAGGCTCAACCGCCATTCTGCAGATCTATCACGGCGGCCGTATGGTTGAGCCAGAACTGATTGGCGGAAAAACACCGGTTGCGCCCAGCGCCATCGCGGCGCCTCGTGAAGGGGCAACGCAGCCTCTCGCGCTGAGCGCTGAAGAGGTCGATACCATGATCACCAAATTTGGTGACGCAGTAAACCGCGCCATCAAGGCCGGTTTCGACGGTGTCGAAATTCATGGTGCCAACACTTACCTGATTCAGCAGTTCTATTCACCCAACTCTAACCAGCGCGATGACAAGTGGGGCGGCAGCCGCGATAACCGCGCGCGTTTCCCGCTGGAAGTGCTGGAAATCACCCATAAGATGGCGGAGCGCTTCGCGCATAACTCGTTCATTATCGGCTATCGCTTCTCGCCGGAAGAGATCGAAGTCCCCGGCATCCGTTTTGATGACACGCTTTATCTGCTGGAAAAACTGGCCGCGCGTGGACTCGATTACGTTCACTTCTCTGTCGGCCAGCTGCTGCGTCCGTCGATTGTTGATACTCAGGACCCGACGCCGCTGATTGAGAAATTCGTCGCGATGCGCTCACCTGCGCTGGCAAAAGTACCGGTAATCGGTGTCGGCGGCGTGGTGAACAAAGCGGATGCGGAGCTGGCGCTGGAGAAGGGTTACGATCTGGTCGCGATTGGTAAAGCCTGTATCGCCTATCCGAACTGGACCGATCGCATCATCAACAATGAACACCTTGAGCTCTACATCGACAGCAACAAACGCGAAGAACTGCAGATCCCTGAACCGCTGTGGCGCTTCTCGCTGGTCGATGCGATGATCCGCGACACCAGCGAATCAGGCCGTAAATACAAAGCGGGCGTCTATCAGGAAAAAGTTGAAGCCGAAGCGCTGAAGCTGAAAATCAACGTCACGCTGGATACCGACCGTATCACCGACATCTCGCTGGTGCCGGATGACACGCTGGATGTGGACTTCACCACCACCTTTGAAAGCCTGCGTAGCCGCATTCTGGTGGCGAACAGCCCACACGTTGATGCGATTACCGGTGCAACCACTCAGAGTGAGGCGCTTAAAAAAGCGGTTTCACGCGCGATGACCACCTCCAGCAAGCAACACGTGATCGAGGAAGGCGGTAACCCTAACGCACCACAGAATTACGATGTGGTGATTGTGGGTAGCGGCGGTGCCGGTCTGGCGGCGGCGATTCAGGCGCACGATGAAGGCGCGCGCGTGGTGATCATCGAGAAGATGCCGACCATTGGCGGCAACACGATTAAAGCGTCAGTAGGCATGAACGCCGCTGAAACCCGCTTCCAGAAACTCAAAGGCATTGAAGACAGCAAAGAGTTGTTCTATGAAGAGACGCTGAAAGGCGGTCAGTTCAAAAACAATCCGGTGCTGTTGCGTGAGTTTGTTGACCTGGCACCTGAAGCAATTGAGTGGCTGGCGGATAAAGGCATTGAGCTTAACGACATCACTATTACCGGCGGGATGAGCATCGACCGTACGCACCGTCCGGCTGACCGCTCAGCGGTGGGTGGGTTCCTGATTAGCGGCCTGGTAAAAAATATCAACAGCCGCAACATTGAAGTCCTGCTGGAAACCTCCGTCGCCGAGATCCTCTATGAGAATGGCGCAGTCGCGGGCGTGAAAGTGGTTGATGAGTACAACGACAGCCGTATTCTGAACGCCAAAAGCGTGATTGTGGCGACCGGAGGATTCAGTGCTAACCGTGAGCTGGTGGTGAAATACCGTCCTGAACTCGATGGCTTCGTGACGACCAACCATAAAGGCGCCACCGGCAGCGGTATTGCGATGCTGGAAAAAATTGGTGCCGGCACCGTGGATATGGGTGAAATCCAGATTCACCCAACGGTTGAGCAGACCACCTCTTATCTTGTCTCCGAATCCATTCGCGGCGGCGGCGCCATCCTGGTCAGCCAGGCGGGCGAACGTTTCTACAACGAAATGGAAACCCGCGACAAAGTTTCCGCACAGATCATCGCGCTGCCAGAAAAGAGTGCCTGGATTGTGTTTGATGAGCAGGTGCGTATGAACAACAAAGCGGCTGACGAATATATCGCGAAAGGTTTTGTGATCAGCGCGCCAACCGTGGCAGAACTGGCGGTGAAACTCAACATGAGTGAGCATCACACGCTGGAAGCAACGCTGGCCCGTTACAACAACTTCGTCATCATGCAGAAGGATGAAGATTTCGGTCGTCAGACCGCTTTGCGCCATCCGCTGAGTGAAGCGCCGTTCTACGCGATTCGTGTTGCTCCGGGTGTTCACCACACTATGGGTGGCGTCACTATCGACACCACTACAGCGGTGCTGGACAGCCAGAAGCAGGTGATCAACGGTGCCTGGGCGTGTGGTGAAGTGGTTGGCGGCATCCACGGCGCGAACCGTATCGGCGGTAACGCCGTGGCAGATATCATCATCTTCGGTATTCTGGCGGGTGGTAACGCCGCCGCTTACGCCCGACGTTAACGGCAGTCTCCGGCATCCGCACCCGCGGGTGCCGGTTTTTTCCTATTCAAAGCAGAGTCGCCTATGTTAACTGATGCGCGTGTCTATGCTTACTCCGCTGTTTTAATGGGTTCGCCCATTCTGCTGAAGCTCTTCGAAGACAACCAGACGCTGGCCGCTCAGGTTTTCCGTCTGATCAAACAGCAGGAGAACCTTTTCACGGTAAATCGTGCGGCGTCTGAAGTGATGGCCGTTAATGACGCGGCCGGTCAGCATCCTGTGGTCGTCAGCCAGCCAGTCTTTGATTTGATCGCCTGCGCACATGCCGTCAGCCTGCTGCCGGACAGCCTGTTTAATCTTGCTATCGGGCCGCTGGTGAAGTGCTGGAAAATCGGTTTTCAGGGACACAGCGTCCCGTCAGAAACCGACCTTAAGATGCGCATGGCGCTGACGAATCCCCATGACGTCATCCTAGATGCCGCAAGTCGCAGCGTCATGCTGGCCCGGCCGGGAATGGAGATTGATCTGGGTGCCATCGCCAAGGGCTATATCGCCGACGTAGTACAGGCGTTTTTGCGCCAGCAGCAGGTTAGCAATGCGCTGATTAATCTGGGCGGGAACGTGCAGACGGTGGGCGCGCCGCCCGAAGAGGCGGGCTGGGCAATTGGCCTGAAAAAACCTTTTGGTGAGGCCGATGAGTTGATTGGCGTGATTGGCGTGAACAACCGCTCGGTGGTGACGTCGGGTGTCTATGAGCGCTATTTCGAGCTGGATGGCATCTGTTATCACCACATCCTCAATCCGCACAGCGGATATCCACTGGATACCGAGCTGATGAGCGTCACGGTGATCTCTGAACGATCACTGGATGGTGACATCTACACGACACTGCTCTATGGCTTAGGTGTCGAAAAGGGCATGGCCTGCCTGGCAGATAAACCGGGCATTGAAGCGATCTTTGTGACCCGTGACAGGCAGGTCATCTGCTCGTCACAACGTCACTTTTTGTTTCAGTTACTGGACACCGGGTACCGGCTGGTTCACTGACAGTACTGTTTGAGTAAGGTGTGATACTCCGGCTGCAGGCGGTAGCGGTAAACCGGACGGCCCGTGACACCATAGTGAATACTGGTGAACAGAATATTAATCTGCGCCAGCCAAATCAGGTATTTGCGGCAGGAGACGCGAGAGATATTCACTTCCGTTGCCAGCTCATCGGTAGAGAACTCGGTGCCAGGATGCGAATCGATCCACAGACAGAGGGTGCGCAGCGTCTGCGGCGTTAATCCTTTCGGCAGGCGTTTCTGCTCGCTGGCGCCTGGCGGATTTCCATGCAACAGCTGATCAACGTCCGACTGCTGATAGAACTGGTGGTTATCCATCAGCGATTTTTTCTGTCGCCAGCCGGTCAGCGCCTCTTCAAAGCGGGCAAACTGAAACGGCTTGATCAGATAATCCACTACGCCATAGTTGAGCGAGGTTTTGATGGTGGCGGCATCGGCGGCTGACGAGATGATAATCACATCGACCGGACGTCCGGCACTGCGCAGTTCCGGGAGCAGGTCGAGCCCGTTTTCCTGCTGCATATAAATATCCAGCAGGATTAAATCAACCTGTGGCTCCTCCTGGGCCAGCCGCTCTTTTGCCTGCTGTAAGGTTGAGGCGGTGCCGCAGCACATGAAGCCTGGGATCTGCCCGATATAGCAGCGATTAAGTTCGGCTACCATCGCATCATCGTCGACAACTAACACATTGATCATTGGGTAATCATTCCTCTCTCCCACGGAAGTTGTACCAAGAATTGGGTAAATACACCCGGTTCCGATTCGACACTGACGTTGCCGCCCAGGCTTTCGGTCTGCTGCTTCACCAGAAATAATCCGACACCACGATCGTCGCCTTTTGATGAAACACCGCGCTCAAAAATGGTGCTGAGCTGGTTGCCGTCAATGCCCGGCCCATCATCACTCACTTCGCAGGCCAGCCAGCCGTTCTGATAGTGCAGCATGAGGTGAATTTCCCCTTCAGTTTCCGGGTCCAGCGCCTCGAGCGAGTTTTCAATTAAATTGCCCAGTACGGTAATCAGAACCGCGTTCTGCTCCTCGCTGCCGCAGTCAGGCAGAAAACTCGCTTCATCAATAATCAGCTGATGACCTTCATCGGTCACCCGGTTGATTTTACTGAGCAGGAAGCCGGCAATGATCGGCGACTTAATCTTTTGCAGCAGTGAACCGATTTCAGTCTGATAGGCGTTAGCCGTTTTCAGGATGTACTCTTCCATCTGCGCATAATTTTTCATGTGCAGCAGGCCCAGAATCACATGCAGCTTGTTCATGAACTCATGGGACCGTTCACGTAATGCATCCACATAGTTTACCATGCCGTCCAGCCGCTGCATCAGCTGGCTAATCTCCGTCTTGTCCCTGAAGGTGGTCACCGCGCCAATTATGCGGTCGCGACTGCGAACAGGCACGGTGTTGCTGATCAGGATCCGGTTACCCAGCGTCAACTCCTGGTCGTACCAGGCTTTACCTGCATGCAGTGCATCCTGCTGATGACGATGCATCACACTCTCTTCTGCAATCAAATCGCCGCTTGACGGCATCTTGCGGGTCGTCTCATGTAACAACTGCTGAGCCGCGTGGTTGATCAGGCTGACGCGCGACTGATCGTCTACTGCAATCACACCCTCTTTAATGGAATTCAGAATGGCCTGACGCTGCTCAAACAGGCTGGAAATTTCGTGCGGCTCCAGCCCCAGTAAGATGGTTTTTAGTCGCCTGACCAGAATAAGCATACCCAACAGGCCTGCCAGACCACCAAACAGGACTGTCCAGACGATATTCCAGCGGCTTTTAGCAATCTGGGCCGCCACATCATTCAGTGCGATGCCGATCGCCACGACGCCAATCTGCTGATGCTGTGCGTTATAAACGGGCGTAAATACCCGCAGTGCCTCCACCAGTACGCCATGATTGACGGCGACATTTTCCCGTCCGTCCAGCGTGGGATAGATATCATTGCCGACAAAGTGTTTGCCAATCACCGCCGCATTGGGATGTGAAAAGCGAATACCCTGCATATCCGTGACCACCACGAACAGGAGACCGTTACGCTTGCGGGCCGCTTCAGCCAGCGGCTGAATCTGACTGCTGCCGTCCGGCAACAACAAACCACGCTGAACTTCAGGCGTGTCTGCCAGCGTGCGAGCCACTGCCATCGCCTTGTCTTTGAGATGCGACTGAGCAAAGTTATCAATCTGAACGAAATAGAGCAGATGGACAGCGACCAATACCGTGATGATAACGGCGGTCATCATCAGGGTGGTCAGAGTACTGAGTTTCATTGGTCGTTTCGGCACGGCATATCGATTCTGTGTTTGGCTTTTCATGAATGTCCAGCACGGATGGGAGATCGCCAGGAAACATACGCTAACTCACCGCATCAGTACAGTTTTAGCGGCCTGCGCGTGGGCAGTCGCACTCAAACAATATTTGTGTTAGGGGATTGTATAATTCAAAGGACACCCTTAATGTGTGGTTAAAATATGTAAGCAATTCAGTAAGCCTTTTGTAATTAAAATAAGGCTAAATTGCTATTTTTAATTTTATAACTATTTTCACATTAACTCACAAATAACATTATTTTAAACTTTGAGGACTTTTTTTAACCAGTACCGTCTGAGCTGTAGATTAAAATGATGAATTCAAAGAAAGTTATTCCCACTCTTTCCCTCGCGGCCTTGTTAGTTTCTTCAGCCCTTCACGCTGAAACCTCACCAGAAAAAACTGACGTCCTGTTAATTGGCGGCGGCATTATGAGCGCCTCAATGGGCACCATGCTGGAAGAGCTGCAGCCTGGCTGGAAACAGATCATGGTTGAGAAGCTGGATGGCGTGGCACTGGAATCCTCTAACGGCTGGAACAATGCCGGTACAGGTCACTCTGCCAACATGGAACTGAACTATACGCCTGAGCGTAAAGACGGTTCTATCGACGTCTCTAAAGCGCTGGAAATTAACGAAGCGTTCATGATTTCTCGCCAGTTCTGGAGCTCACAGGTTAAAGAGGGCGTAATGCACGATCCGCGCTCTTTCATTAACTCAACGCCACACATGAGCTTCGTCTGGGGCGACAACGTCGACTTCCTGACCAAACGCTATGCGGCGTTGCAGAAAACGGCGCTGTTCCAGGGCATGAAGTTCTCTACCGATCACAAGCAGATCGAGCAGTGGGCACCACTGGTCATGGAAGGTCGCGATCCACAGCAGAAAGTGGCTGCAACCTGGACGCCAGTTGGCACCGATGTTAACTATGGTGAAATTACCCGTCAGTTGATCGGCAGCCTGAAAAAGAACGATAACTTCCGTCTTGAAACCTCTTCTGAAGTTACCGACTTCAAACGTAACGGCGACAACTCCTGGCACGTCACCATTAAAGACGCTAAAAACGGCAACGAACGTGCTGTTGACGCGAAATATGTCTTTATCGGTGCGGGTGGTGGTGCGCTGAAATTACTGCAGAAGACCGGTATCCCGGAAGCGGATAACTATGCGGGCTTCCCGGTAGGCGGATCATTCCTGGTGACTGAAAACAAGGCGATTGCCGATCGTCACCTGGCGAAAGTCTATGGTCAGGCGTCAACCGGTGCACCGCCGATGTCGGTTCCGCATCTGGATACCCGTTATCTGGACGGCAAACGCGTCGTGCTGTTTGGACCGTTTGCGACCTTCTCCACCAAGTTCCTGAAAAACGGTTCGCTGTTTGATCTGCTGAGCACTACCACGACTCATAACATCGTGCCGATGACCGATGTGGGTATGGATAACTTCGACCTGGTGAAATACCTGATCGGACAGGTCATGCTGAGTGATGAAGATCGCTTTAAAGCACTGCAGGAATACTATCCGGACGCGAAGAAAGAGGACTGGAAACTGATTCAGGCCGGTCAGCGTGTGCAGATCATCAAGAAAGATGCTGATAAAGGTGGCGTGCTGAAGCTGGGTACAGAAATTGTGACCGATCAGCAGAAAACCGTGGCGGCACTGTTGGGTGCATCTCCTGGTGCCTCAACCGCAGCGCCTATCTCCCTGAGCGTGATGCAGAAACTGTTCCCGGAAGAGTTCAAGTCACCGGAATGGCAGGCGAAGATCCACAAGATGATCCCAGGTTACGGTCAGAAACTGAATGACAACGTGCCGTTGCTGCAGCAGGTCTGGAATGAGACCGCTCAGACTCTGCAACTGACCACGCCGCCCGTGATCAACATGGAAGACAAAACCACAGATGCGCCGGCCGCACAGCCTGAGAAGGCTGCGCCTTCAGCGAAACACGATATGGCGCTGTAACAGCGACCTGACGTAAAAAAAGCCCGCACAGGTTAACCTGTGCGGGCTTTTTATTGCCGCCTGATCGGTATTACTCCGGCGTTTTGTCGCGCCAGTTTCCCCAGGGATCTTCAGCAGGGGCCTGATCCGCGTCTGACGGTTCTTCACGCGCTGCAGGTTGCGCACTTAACGAGTCGAGATAAAGCGCTTCGACTTCAGCCCGCGCCCAGGGGGTACGACGTAAAAACTTCAGGCTCGATTTAACGCTGGGATCGCTTTTAAAGCAGTTAATGTTGATCCGTTTTCCCAGCTCCGCCCAGCCATACTGCGCGACTAAACTTTTAATCTGCATCTCCAGCGTTACGCCATGCAGAGGATCTTTTGAGGTGTGTGCGTTCATCGTCTATCCGCCTGATTCAGTCAATGCCGCACATCCTGACAATCGTAAAGCGGTTGTGCAAGGACTGAAGGTGAAAAAGCTCACCCGCGGCGCATCATCGCTGCTTTTATGTGTTCGGGTTAACGTGACGGGCAGAAGAGCGCGCAGGCATGCAGTGATTGTGCTAATCATAAGCAACTGATGATGCTCTAAAAAGGAACGTCGCTCATGTCCGGACCCGTTGGAAATCTGCTCAGCTCTGCCAGCCGTAAACGTGCGCTGCTTGCCGGTTCGGTAGGGAATTTCATTGAATGGTATGAGTTCGCGGTTTATGGTTTTCTGGCTACCGTTATTGCGCAGAACTTCTTCCGGCTGGAAGGGGAATCCGCGCTGACCGGGCTGCTGCTGACCTATGCCTCATTCGCCATCGCTTTTTTCTTCCGTCCGCTGGGTGCGATCATCTTTGGCCGTATGGGCGACCGCATCGGGCGCAAACCTGTACTGATCTTTGTGTTGATCATGATGACGCTGGCGACGGCGGCTATTGGTCTGGTTCCCACCTACGCCCGGTTGGGTATTCTGGCGCCGCTGATCGTGACCGGTCTGCGCATCCTGCAGGGGCTATTCGCGGGTGGCGAGTATGGCGGGGCAGTTTCACTGATGACCGAGTTTGCGCCGCGCGGTAAGCGGGGTCTGTATGGCGCATGGCAATCCTTTACCGTGGCGCTGGGTTTGCTGGCAGGCGCGGGCATTGTCGCGCTGCTTTCGGTGCTGCTGACGCCGGAGCAGATGCTGAGCTGGGGCTGGCGCATTCCGTTCTTTGTCGCGCTGCCACTGGGCGTTCTGGCGCTCTGGCTGCGGGTTCAGATGGAGGAGACGCCGGCATTTATTCAGCAGCAGGCGCAACCTGTAGCAAAAATCGACGCCAGCCTGGGTGACACACTGAAAACAATTCTGCTGGGTATCTGCCGACTGATGGTGTGGTCGGCGGCGGGCTATACCTGGCTGGTGATCATGCCGACTTATCTGCAGGCATCGCTGCATACTGGCTTTAACCAGGCGCTGCTGATTGCGGTGATATCCAACCTCGGCTTTGCCGCAACGATTATTCCGGCCGGAATGCTGAGCGACAGGATTGGGCGACGGGCAGTCATGGTCTCGGCGGCGGTACTGCTGCTGGTACTTTCTCTGCCGCTGTTAAACGTGTTGCAGTCAGAGAGCGCCGGATTGCTGCTAAAAGCGCTGGTGGTGTTTATCGCGGGCGGGGTAGTCGGATTGCTCGCCGGGCCAGGACCCGCGATGCTGTCCGAAATGTTTCCGACGCGGGTGCGCTATACCGGGCTTGGGCTGGCCTATTCACTCTCCAATGCGGTGTTTTCCGGCTGCGCAGGATTAATCATCACCGGACTGATTAAGGAGACGGGTAACCCCGATATTCCCGCCTGGTATGTGATGGCGACAGCACTGGTAAGTATTGTGGCACTGATGACGCTCAATAAAGATGACCATCTGCGGATGCTGGATGAGCCACACGCACGCTGAGACAGACCAGGGGCAGGGCATCTGGCAATCGTCCAGATCTGCATCAGTGCCTGGCTGTATATTGGGTCAAATGGGACCCGATTCTGTCGCTCATCCGGCAATACGCGCTTGATGTCCCGATATATATCGCCAACCATACTTTCCTGATTCTAACGGGAGACGATATGGAATTGTCACAAGAGGAAAGCGAAGTCGTGGCCTGGTTTCTGAGCCAGCATTGGTCGGAATTTTCGGAGATCGCAGAGGAGTACCTTTTGGCTTCTGCCGTGCATCGGCTGGCTGAAAAGCTGGGACTGGAAAACAGAGCTGCCTGAACGAAAAAACCAGCCTGGCGGCTGGTTTTGTTTTATGCGACGGGCTGCGGATTGCGGGGAAATTACACCAGCTTTTGTGCCGTGGTTTCCACCAGCGTCAGCAACACTTTGATATCATCCAGCGTCACTGTCGGGTTCAGCAGCGTCATTTTCAGGCAGGTCACGCCATCATGCTCGGTCACGCCAACGTTAGCGCGGCCTGACTCCAGCAGAGCATCACCGATACGCTGGTTCAACAGGGCGATATCCGCACTGCTGAAGTGCGCCAGATGCGCCGGACGATAGCGGAACAGCACGCTGGCCAGCTGCGGTTTCATCACCAGCTCCAGCGCTGGTTGTTCATCAACGTACTGAGCAACCTGCTGCGCCAGCGTCACACCGTGATCGATGATTTCGGCATACTGCTTCTGACCCAGCGCTTCCAGGCCCATCCACAGTTTCAGTGCATCAAAACGGCGGGTGGTCTGCAGCGATTTGGACACCAGATTCGGCACGCCCTGCGCTTCATCGAACTCAGAGTTCAGGTAGGCCGCCTGGTAGCGCATCAGCTCATAATGACGTGCTTCCTTCAGCAGGAAAGCGCCACAACTGATGGTCTGGAAGAACTGCTTATGGAAGTCCAGGGTGATGGAGTCGACCAGCTCAATGCCATCCAGATAATCGCGATATTTTTCTGAGAGCAGCAGTGCGCCACCCCAGGCTGCATCGACGTGCACCCAGATGTTCTCTTCCGCCGCCAGCGCCGCGATCTCACGCAGCGGATCGATCGCACCCGCATCGGTGGTACCGGCTGTGGCAACGATCGCCAGAATGTTTTCGCCGTTGGCTTTGGATACGGCCAGCTTGTGGCGCAGGTCATCCATGTCCATGCGGGCAAAGCGGTCACATTTTACCTGCGTGACGGACTGATAACCCAGACCCAGCAGCGCCATGTTCTTCTGTACGGAGAAGTGTGCGTTTTCTGAGCAGAAGACTTTAATCTTCTTCAGGTCGCCGGTTAAGCCATCCTGTTGTACCGAATGTCCCTGGCGGGCAAACCAGGCGTCACGTGCCAGCATCAGCCCCATCAGGTTGCTCTGTGTACCGCCGCTGGTGAAGACACCGGCGTCGCCAGGCTGATAACCCACCTGGGTGCGCAGCCACTCAATCAGCTTCATTTCAATCAGGGTGGCAGACGGTGCCTGATCCCATGAATCCATGCTCTGGTTGGTGGCGTTGATCAGCACTTCCGCCGCCTGGCTGATAACCAGGCTCGGACAGTGCAGGTGCGCCACACACTGCGGGTGATGCACCGACAGGCTATCTTTGAGGAAGTACTCAATGGCGCGTTCAATCGCGGCCTGGTTGCCCAGGCCCTGAGGATTGAAGTCCAGCGTGATGCGCTCGCGCAGCTCTGCGACGGTTTTTCCCTGATACATCTCAGGTTGTTCCAGCCACTTAACGACAGCCGCGCTACTCTGGGCAATCGCCTGCTGGTAGGCCTCGGTACTCTGTGCTGAGGCCGCCAGAATCGGGTTTAACCGGGACATTGCATTCACTCCACTCAAACTGGTTTCACGCCAGCTGACAGCAGGGCGTTTTCAAATTTATCCATGAACACGTCAAGTTCTGCATCCGTGATCAGCAGGGAAGGCAGCAGACGTAATACGCTGCCGTGACGTCCGCCGCGCTCCAGAATCAGGCCGTTCTCGAAGCATTTCTTCTGAACCAGCGCAGAAAGCTCGCCGTCTGCCGGGAAGCTGCCCATGTGGTCAGCAGGCTCATCGGGTTTCACCAGCTCAATACCGATCATCAGACCCAGACCGCGCACATTGCCGATGACCGGATAGCGCTGCTGCAGCTCGCCCAGTTTGCCTTTCAGCCATTCGCCCTGTGCCGCGACTTTGTCAGCGATGTTATTATCTTTCAGCAGTTTCAGGGTCGTCAGGCCGGTGGCCATTGCCAGCTGGTTACCACGGAAGGTGCCGGTGTGGTGACCTGGTGACCAGGCATCGAACTCTTTCTTAATGCCGAGTACCGCCAGTGGCAGACCACCACCGACCGCTTTGGACATCACAATGATGTCTGGCTCAATACCCGCGTGTTCAAAGGCGAAGAATTTACCGGTACGGGCAATACCCGCCTGGACTTCGTCAATGATCAGCAGAATGCCATGCTCTTTGGTGACTTTGCGGATACGCTGCAGCCATTCCGCTGGCGCCGGGTTAACACCGCCTTCACCCTGAACCGCTTCCAGAATGACGGCAGCGGGTTTGCGAACGCCGCTTTCAACGTCATTAATCAGGTTTTCGAAGTAGTAAGTCAGTGCTTTTACGCCCGCTTCACCACCAATGCCCAGCGGGCAGCGGTAAAGGTGCGGATAAGGCATGAACTGCACTTCCGGCATCATGCCATCAACGGCTTCTTTCGGAGACAGGTTGCCGGTGACCGACAGCGCGCCGTGGGTCATACCGTGATAGGCACCGGAGAAGCTGATAATGCCGGAACGACCGGTGTGCTTTTTCGCCAGTTTCAGCGCCGCTTCAACGGCATCTGCGCCGGACGGGCCAGTAAACTGCAGGCAGTACTCTTTGCCCTGGCCCGGTAATAAGGAGAGCAGGTACTCAGAGAACTCATCTTTTAAAGGCGTAGTTAAATCAAGAGTATGTAACGGCAAGCCGCTGGTAATGACATGTTGAATGCTCTGCAAAACATCGGGATGGTTATGTCCCAGCGCCAGCGTTCCTGCACCTGCAAGACAGTCGAGATACTGATTATTCTCGACATCTGTAATCCAGACACCCTGAGCTTTCGCAATTGCGAATGGCAATTTACGAGGATAACTGCGAACGTTTGATTCAAATTCAGCCTGACGGGCTAAATACGTTTCGTTGGTAGCGTTTGCGTTCTGTGCATTCAAACTATCAATACGGACTTTATCCGTCATCATATCTCTCCTACAACCGGGACGGGCGTAGCGTCACAGTTGAATAAATGAATTAAAATGGGTGGCTATGTAAAAGCGCGGCCAATATAGGTGTTTTTAAGGTCCGACTCAATGTTTAATTTCATCATCAGATATCGGATTCTTTACTATAGGAATCAATCATTTGGTGGGATTCTGAGCGCATCTATTCTTGCCGCTTCGTTAGCTGCTTTCCAATAACTGGCGTAAAAACACCAGCTTACCTGACTCCGGTTGCGCTAAGTCAATGATAATAATCTGTGTAAACAGCTGTTTCCGGGTAAAAACGCTATCAAAAAGAGGCCTTATCAGACAGAAAAGGTATAAGTCTGTTTGACTGCGGAAGCTGCATTTATAGCAGCAATAAACCGCCGACTAATTAAAATAATAAACCTTTTATTAACATTTAATTAATATCTGGTCGGTGCCGTCTCGCTAATAAACCGGTTAATCGGGTTTATGACAGGACAGCATCAATAAATTGATTTAAGTCTGCCAGTGCTTCGCGTGCTTTTTTTTCAGAAGGATTGATGGTCAGCAGGTCGGCATAGCCGTTGAGCATGGCGCTGATCTGTCTGGCGGTACGGGGCACGTTAATGCACTGCAGTGTCTCATCCGTGACGCCGTCACGAATAATCGCTTCCATCAAACCCTGCCAGGCATCCGTCATCTCATCGGCCAGCGCCGCATAGGCTTCGTTATGTGCAGCCGTCTGCCAGAACGACGCATAGAGTTGCCAGGTTGCATCCGGTGCGCTCGGCAGATGGCTTTCGATAAGCGTCGCCAGCCGCTGGCGGGGTGTGAGCATCTTCAGGGAGTCAGCAAACGTTTCAAAATCCACCTGCATGAAGCGCTCCAGCGCCGCCAGGCAGAGTGTCTGCCAGTTACTGAAATAGTGGTAGATATGACTGCGTGAGATACCCATTGATTCGGTGAGCTCCCGGGTAGTCACTTTTTCAATCCCTTTTTCAATAAACAGGACTATCGCCGCATCCAGTATCCTGGTTCTCAATGCTTCAGCTGACTCTTTCATTATTCTCCCGATAATGGCTACATTGACTTTGAGCGGTTGCTCAAATAGACTGCTTTTTGTACTTGAGCGACCGCTCAATAATAACTATATCAGAAACAGAAACTATGCATTCCTCAAAAACTATCCTTCCTGTTGCGGCTCCCCGCAGCGCTATTCTGACATTAAAAATGCTTGGCCGTCGCCATAGCCGCAAGCTTTTCCTCACGCTGCTACTGGTGGTGGCGGAGAATGTCATGTATCTCCTCTATCCGCTGCTGGCAGGCTTCGCGATCAATGCGATCATCTCCGGCAGGACCTGGCATGCAGTGCTCTATGCCGCGATGGTCTTTACTATGTGGGCCATTGGCGCAGCAAGACGCAGTGTGGATACCCGCACCTTTGCCCGCATTTACGCTGAACTGGCCGTGCCGGTGATTGTGGCGCAGCGCAGCGAAAACCAGAGCGCTTCAACGATTGCCGCGCGGGTGGCGTTGTCACGTGAATTTGTCGACTTTTTTGAGAAACATCTTCCAGTGCTGATAACCTCGCTGGCGTCGATGACCGGTGCCGCCGTGATGCTGCTGGCTATCGAGTTCTGGACCGGCGCAGGCTGTCTGGCGATCCTGCTGTTCTTTGCCTGTTTTCTGCCGGGGTTTACCCGTAAAAACGACGCGTTGTTTGGTCGTCTGAATAACCGGCTGGAGAAAGAGGTGAGCTTTGTCAGCAATGCGAACGCCGCGTCACTTGGCCGTCACTATGGCGTGCTGGCCATCCTGCGCATCCGCCTCTCCGATAGGGAAGCGTACGGTTATCTGGCGATTGGCAGCGTGGCGGCGCTGCTGTTTGCTGCCACCATTGCAGTGATGTCCAGCCGTGGCGGCACTGATGCGGGTCACATCTATTCGGTGATGACCTATATGTGGATGTTTGCCATGAGCCTGGATGATGGTCCACAGCTGCTGGAGAAATACTCCCAGCTGAAAGACATTGGCCGGCGGGTGAATACAGGCACGCAATGACTGGCCCGTAAAGCAATTATGGGCTCTCCAGGCCTGAATGACCTTCGAATCATGAACGTGTTCCCGGCGGTCTGGTTCCAATCTGCAAAGCAGGCATTGCACGCCACTGAATGCTTTTAGTGATCCAGATCACAAAATGGGTTGCTAAGCACGTTCTTCCTTTTTATAGTCTGACCGCTCTATCCGGACGGGAACATGTTCTGCTTTCTCCCTCCGGCTCACTTCCGTTTTTTTCAGTTCAGGCCATTGGGAATCAATTTTGTTAAGAAAAAATCATAAAACCGACGATGCCGGTTTTGTCCGCTGGGCATTACTGGCCCTTGCGCTGGGCGGCTTTGGCATCGGGACGGGTGAGTTCATCATGATGGGCCTGCTGCCGGATGTTTCACGCTCTCTGGCAATCACTGAGCCGCAGGCAGGTAACGCCATTGCCAGTTACGCGCTGGGCGTGGTGGTAGGTGCACCGTTTATTGCGGTACTGGCGGCGCGGATGGCGCGTAAATCACTGCTGCTGATCCTGATGGCGCTGTTCAGCATCGGTAATGTCGCCAGCGCGATGGCTGATAGCTATCACGGTCTGCTTGTTGCGCGTTTCCTCACAGGCTTGCCGCACGGCGCCTACTTCGGTGTGGCTTCGCTGGTGGCGGCATCGCTGGTACCCATTGAGCGACGTGGCCGCGCGCTGGCGTCCCTGATGCTGGGGCTGACGGTAGCGACCCTGATCGGCGTGCCGCTGGGCTCCTGGATAGGACAACTTTTCAGCTGGCATGTGGTGTTCACCTTTGTGGGCGCGATTGGTCTGCTGACCTGCCTGCTGATTGGTCGTTATGTTCCTTATGTCGCAGGCGATGCAGATGCGCATCCGCTTAGGGAACTGGGCGCGCTGAAAAACCCACAGGTGCTGCTGACCCTGCTGGTGGGCGCGGTAGGCTTTGGCGGAATGTTCGCGATCTTTAGTTATATCGCACCGACACTAATTAATATTGCCGGCATCTCACCCTCGTTAATACCCTGGGCGATGGTGGCATTCGGTCTGGGGATGATCATCGGTAATCTGGTCGGCGGCCGTCTGGCGGATGGTTCGGTACTGAATATTATTGGCTGGACGCTGTTATGGAACGTGCTGGTAATGCTGGCCTTCCCGGTGCTGGTTCAGCATGTGGCGACCGGACTGCTGGCGACCTTCCTGATCGGCACCTGTTCGGTGTTGCTGCCGTCGCTGCAGATTCGCCTGATGGATGTCGCCAATGACTCGCAAACCCTGGCTGCCGCAATGAACCACTCGGCGCTAAACATTGCTAATGCCATGGGCGCGTATCTCGGTGGTCTGACGGTGTCGCTTGGCTACGGCTGGATCTCTACCGCCTGGGTGGGCGTTGCGCTGGGTGTTGCCGGTCTTATGGTGTTTGTCATGACAGCGAGACATGCTGCCCGTCAGCAGACACAACTGGCCTGATATAAAGAGAAGAGGGCGCAGCGATACATTTTATCGCTGCGCGTTATTCACACTATTACTCGTATCATTTTTCAACATTGATTGTCAGCAAGGCCTTTTACTCTGATCGTTCAATGAAGATTATCATTCTGCCTGACTGAAAATTTCAAAAGGCTAAGAAAATCAATAAAGGCGGTCCGGACGTCTGGATGTTAAAAGTAAATTAAAATAATGTTTGCTATAGTCGATAAGGTCTGGCTTAATAGCGTCATCGGTTTGGAACACAGACCTTATCAAAGCAGTTTTAGTAAAGCAGTCCTCAGTGTAAGCGATATCTCAAGATACCCCTTCTTTGTGAGTCTCCTCCTAAAAGCCTGGTAAGTTACCTTCTGAAAGACAGGCCATCTTCGCCACGTAGTGGCTCATAAATTAAGGAAATATCGATGTCTAATAAAATGACTGGTTTAGTAAAATGGTTTGACGCTGGTAAAGGTTTCGGTTTTATCTCTCCTCAGGACGGCAGCAAAGATGTATTCGTACATTTCTCTGCAATCCAGAGCAACGATTATAAAACTCTGGACGAAGGCCAGCAGGTCGAATTCACAATTGAAAACGGCGCTAAAGGTCCTTCAGCGGCAAACGTAGTCCCTATGTAAGCCCTGATTATCAATGATGCTTATAATCGCTACGACGGCAACAGCCTGAGCAGATAAGCCTGAAATTGATAATTAATAAAACCCGCCTTGTGCGGGTTTTTTGCGTTTTATTACGGCTTAATCAATAAATGTTTATTTTTTATGCTGCTTCATTTGTTGTGCGTTAAATAAGCAGTTAATGAAAGCAATAATAACGGACAGGATCAAATGAGACCGAACACTATAAGGGCTCCGGACGTCTGGATGTTAAAAATAAATTAAAACAATGTTTGCTAAAATAGGTAAAGCGTGGCTTAATAGCGTCATCGGTTTGGAACACAGACCTTATCAAAGCAGTTTTAGTAAAGCAGTCCTCAGTGCAAGCGATATCTCAAGATACCCCTTCTTTGTGAGTCTCCTCCTAAAAGCCTGGTAAGTTACCTTCTGAAAGACAGGCCATCTTCGCCACGTAGTGGCTCATAAATTAAGGAAATATCGATGTCTAATAAAATGACTGGTTTAGTAAAATGGTTTGACGCTGGTAAAGGTTTCGGTTTTATCTCTCCTCAGGATGGCAGCAAAGATGTATTCGTACATTTCTCTGCAATCCAGAGCAACGATTATAAAACTCTGGACGAAGGCCAGCAGGTCGAATTCACGATTGAAAACGGCGCTAAAGGTCCTTCAGCGGCAAACGTAGTCCCTATGTAAGCCTTAGTTATCAATAACGCTTACAATAGCGATGACGGCAACAGCCTGAGCAGATAAGCCTGAAATTGATAATTAATAAAAACCCGCCTTGTGCGGGTTTTTTGCGTTTGTCTTTTACGGAATGCTGTTAAGGAGAAGATGGCCCGCGACAGATTTCTAAACGGGCAAATGAAAACAACTGTTCAGCGTAGGCTGGCGACCAGCCAGTGCTGCAATTCTGTCAGCTCTGCCTGTTGCAACGGGAAATCCGCAACCAGCTGACTCAGTACCGGTTCAAGGGCGTCTGGGCGGTAAGTGACGTTTTGCATCCGTTGCGCCAGTGCTTCAAGCGGCGCAGGATTGAGACTGTCGCTGAAAATCTGACAACGAGTGATCACGCCACGTTCAACATCGAAGTGGATTTCCACACCGCCCCAGGCAAAACGCTGGTCAAGCAGATGCGAGAAGTCAGGTGCCTGACCGAAATTCCACGCCCAGCTACTCTGCCGCGCGAACTGTTCTGTGAAACCCGGCAGGTCGGGCAAGGCTTCAGGCGAAATCATCTCTGGTTCACAACGTTCTCCGTAATGATCGAAAAAGGCGTCAGTCACTGCTGAGCAGATCGCCTGATAGCTGATACCCGGTGCTAATTCTGCCAGATTGGTTACCCTTGCGCGGACCGACGTAATCCCTTTGGCCTGCAATTTTTTCACATCAGGATTAAGGTAGTCCGCCAGCCTGCTTAGATCGGCATCCATCAGGATAGTGCCGTGATGAAAACCGCGGTCCGGTGTTTCGCGGTAGGCGGAACCGGAGATTTTACGCAGTCCCTCAGCGGTGTTGACCACTAAATCGTTACGTCCGGACGCTTCCGCCGGGACATCCAGCGCGTTAAGTGCACGCAGGATAATGGCGGTCGAGACGCTTTTATCATACTCCGGCTTGCCAGCCATGAAGGTAAAACAGCAGTTGCCGAGGTCGTGAAATACCGCGCCACCGCCGCTGCTGCGACGCGCCAGCCGGATACCATCTTCTTCCATACGTCGCGTGTTGCACTCTTTCCACGGATTTTGCGCCCGCCCGATTACCACCGTTTCCGCATTACGCCACAAAAATAGTACTCGCTGGGTGGCGGGCATCTGCCGGAAAATGCACTCTTCTACCGCCAGATTAAACCAGGGGTCGTTAGATTCAGATAGCAGTAAACGCAGCGTGGACATCGGAGACTCCTGTTCCTTAGAGAAGCGGCCCATAGAGCAGGGCAGAAGGCTGAGTGTAACAGCAGGGACGCTGATCCACATGCCAGTTCATGCCGTGACGCGGCGGCAAAAAAATATAAAATGCCGTCTGTAACGCAATCACGGCAGATCACAGCATCGCATTGTGCCAGTATGGTGTGTGAGAGTGCTGATTCTCCTGCTAATTTTCCCCATGATGAGATCAAAAACCCTATGAACGCTTCCGCTGGCATAGCGATGAAGATCACAGCTGCGTTAAGTTCAACGCTGATGCTGGCTTGTGTTAAAGGACTGGATGGCGCAATCCCGGTCGGTGAAGTGATATTTTTCCGTTCGGTGCTGGCATTGGTCCCACTGTTAATCTGGCTGAGTTTTCAGGGCAGCATCCTGGATGGCATTCGCACCCGGAATATTCGCGGACATTTTGTGCGAGGACTGGCCGGAACCGGCGGCCTCTATTTCAGTTATCTGTCGCTGCTCTACATTTCCCTGACCGATGCCACCGCAATTAACTATGCTGCGCCACTTTTTACCGTGCTACTGGCGGCATTGTTTCTGCGTGAAAAAGTCCGGCACCATCGCTGGGTGGCGGTTTTTACCGGTTTTAGCGGCATCCTGGTCATGTTCTCCGGGCATCTCACCCTGACGAGTCAGGCCACATTCTCGCTCTCATCCTCAGTGGGCATTCTGCTGGCGTTAATGGCAGCCTTATGTACTGCCTGTGCGCTGGTTCAGATTCGGTTTCTTAACGGGAAAGAGAAGCCCGGTGCTATCGCATTCTGGTTTGCTGTCACCACGGCGCTAACGTCGCTGGTTACGCTTCCGGGCGGCTGGAAAGTCCCTCAGGGTAACCAGCTGGCATTACTGGTGGGATGTGGACTGCTGGGCGGTATCACGCAGATCCTGATGACTCTGAGCCTGCGGTACGCCGAAGCCTCACTGCTGGCGCCGTTTGATTACACGACGTTGATCTGGTCGGTGGCGGTGGGCTATCTGCTTTTGGGTAATCTGCCGACTTCCACCACCGTTATCGGTGCAATTCTGGTGGTGATCGGCGGTCTCTATTCGGTGTTGTATGAGCGATATCGCTTCCGGAAAGCACGGGTGGTTGATGCCACCGGTTGACCTCCCGACACCGTCGTCTGGCATCGTTGATACCCGGATGATAACGCAGGGTGAATAATTTGTGATCGGGGCAGGAGAACCTGTTACGGTAATCGATTACTTTCACACCATCAAAAAGTAATCGATTACTTATTCACGAGGTTCCCATGATTGCAACGGTGCAGGCGCGCGCAGGCCAGCGGGTGCAGCATAAGCTGCTGGTGCCGCGACTCTCTCTCATGATGTTTATGCAGTTTTTTATCTGGGGCAGCTGGTCGGTCACGCTGGGGCTGGTGATGACCCGACACAATATGCCGTTGCTGATTGGTGATGCGTTTTCAGCCGGACCTATCGCCTCAATTCTCTCGCCGTTTGTGCTCGGCATGCTGGTGGATCGCTTTTTCCCTTCGCAAAAAGTCATGGCCGTGATGAACCTGGCGAGCGCAGCCATCCTCTGGTTTGTGCCACAGGCGCTGATTGCGGAGAACGGCGCGCTGCTAATCGCACTGTTATTTGGCTATACGCTCTGCTTTATGCCGACGCTGGCACTCTCAAATAACATCGCCTTTCACAGCCTCGCCAGCAGTGAGCGGAGTTTCCCCATCGTCAGAGTCTTCGGCACCATCGGCTGGATCGTGGCGGGGATCTTTATCGGCGTGACCGGCATTGCTGACAGCGTGGCGGTGTTTCAGCTGGCGGCGCTCTGCTCGATAGTGCTGGCGATTTACAGCCTGACGCTGCCGCATACGCCGGCACCAGCCAAAGGTTTGCCGTTGAAAGTCCGCGATCTCTTCTGTGCGGACGCCTTCGCACTGCTGCGACAGCGTCATTTCATGGTCTTTGCTCTGTGCGCCACGCTGATTTCCATTCCGCTGGGCACCTATTACGCCTTCACCGCCTCGTGGCTGGCGGATGCCGGTATCCGGGACGTCAGCACGCTGATGTCACTGGGACAGATGTCTGAAATTCTGTTCATGCTGATCATCCCACTGCTGTTTCGTCGCCTCGGCGTCAAAACCATGCTGCTGATTGGGATGATGGCGTGGTTTGTTCGCTACGCCCTGTTCGCGCTGGGCATGAGCGATGAGACGCGCACGCTGATCTACCTCGGCATCCTGTTGCATGGTGTCTGTTACGACTTTTTCTTCGTGGTGGGATTTATCTACACCGATCGGATTGCCGGTGAAAAGGTGAAAGGTCAGGCGCAGAGCATGGTGGTGATGTTCACCTACGGCATTGGCATGCTGCTGGGATCCCAAATCTCCGGTTCTCTGTACAACCATCTGGTGGCGGGCAATGCCACAGCCCAGAGCTGGGCGTTATTCTGGTGGATCCCCGCGATTGCTGCAGCGCTGATTGCGATTATCTTCTTCTTCTCGTTCAAATACCGTGATTAGGCGATAGCAGGACACAGGAGTTAATGATGAGAACAATTAAGGGGCCGGGCATCTTCCTGGCACAGTTCATCACCCCGCAGCCGCCGTTTAACTCGCTGGAAGGGCTGGGGAAGTGGGCCGCCGGGCTGGGATATCAGGCACTGCAGATCCCCTGTCATCAGCCTGCTATTTTCGATCTTAAAAAGGCGGCGGAGAGTCAGACGTACTGTGACGAGGTGCGAGGGGTGCTGGCCGGTTTCGGACTGGAGATCAGCGAGCTTTCTACCCATCTTGAAGGTCAACTGGTAGCGGTTAATCCGGCTTACGACCTGGCATTTGATAATTTTGCCCCGGCGGCATTACGTGGCGATCCGGCCCGGCGCACTGAGTGGGCTATTGCCACACTGAAGAGGGCTGCGGCTGCCTCAGAGAAGCTCGGCCTGCGTGCGCATGCCACATTTTCTGGTTCGCTCGCCTGGCCCTGGTTTTACCCGTGGCCACCGCAGCATGACGCGCTGTTTGATGAGGCGTTTGCTGAGCTGGCGCGCCGCTGGCTGCCGGTGCTGGATCTGTTTGACCATCACGGCATTGACCTCTGTTATGAAATTCATCCCGGCGAAGACCTGCATGACGGTGTCACGTTTGAGCGTTTTCTGGCGGAGGTTAATCACCACCCGCGCTGCAATATCCTGTTCGATCCCAGCCATCTCCTGCTGCAACACATCGATTATCTGCAATTCATCGACCTTTATCATTCGCGCATCAAAGCCTTTCACGTCAAGGATGCTGAGTATCAGCTTAACGGGCGCAGCGGCGTTTACGGCGGCTATCAGCCCTGGCTGGCCCGCGCAGGACGGTTTCGATCGCCTGGCGATGGTCAGATCGACTTCAGCCGTATCTTCAGCAAGCTGGCGCAGTATGGCTATGACGGATGGGCAGTACTGGAGTGGGAGTGTTGCCTGAAGGATAGCGAGACGGGTGCGCGTGAAGGCGCGGAGTTTATCCGCCGGCATATCATTCCGGTGTCTGATCGCGCTTTTGATGATTTTGCTCTGGCAGAGAACGGCCCATCAGTACGCCATCAGTTGGGCCTGGATCGTGACACCTGAGGCCATTTTGCAGATTCAGCGGCTGTGTTATGTGGGCGATCTGCACGGATTCAAACAGAAGGAGCGCTATGTCTATACAGAGAATCGCCCGGATGGCGGGCGTCTCGGTCGCTACCGTTTCAAGAGTGCTGAATAACAGCGACAGCGTGAAACCGGCTAATCGCCAGAAAGTCCTCGCGGCAATTGAAGAGAGCAACTATCAGCCCAATCTGCTGGCACGTCAGTTGCGTACAGCGCGCAGTTCAATGATCCTTGTGCTGGTTTCAGATATCTCCAACCCGTTTTGCGCTGAGGTTGTCAAAGGCATTGAGGAGCAGGCGGAGAAAAACGGCTATCGCATCCTGTTATGTAACTCGGGCGCGGACATCGCCCGTTCACGGTCCAGTCTGCAACTGCTCTCCGGCAAGATGGTGGATGGCATCATCACCATGGATGCCTTCAGCAAACTGCCGGAACTGAGTCAGCTGATAGGTTCGGCACCCTGGGTTCAGTGCGCCGAACATGATGATAACGGCCAGATCTCCTGCGTCGGCATTGATGATGAAGCCGCTGCGCAGTCCGTGGTGCACTATCTTGCCAGGCAGGGACGAAAGCGCATCGCGCTGATCAATCACGACCTGAGCTACCGTTATGCCCGCCTGCGTCAGCAGGGCTACACCACAGAGCTTGATGAACAGCAACTGAGCTGGCAGGCCATCGCGTATGCCAGTGCACTGAGTTTCAGTGCCGGTAAAGCAGCAATGAATCAACTGCTGGCTGCTGAAAGCCGGCCTGATGCGGTGTTTGCGGTTTGCGATACGCTGGCCGCCGGTGCGATGGCGGCGATTCAGCAGGCGGGACTGCGGATCCCTCAGGATTTCGCCGTGGTGGGGTTTGACGGCAGCGAACTGGCCAGCATGGTCTCACCGCCGCTGACCACACTGGCTCAGCCCTCAAAGGAGATTGGTCGTCGCGCCTGTGAGCTGGTGTTGCAGAAAATTGCCTGGCCCGACGCGCCGCCGCAATCTGTGATTATGCAGGGTGAGCTGGTGGTGCGAGCCAGCAGCTGAACGCCTCACCCGCATACCCTTCATCGGGATATTGTCGCTCATATTGTCCACCTAAATGAGACAGTGATTGCCAGATCAGGTCATTGTGTGGCACTCAGGTTTACTTATATGCTGTTTCCATCGAAGGGCATTCGCACTTCCCGAATCAACGAAGGGGCAGAATATGATTGAGCAAAGATTGTCAGAGCAACGCGGTGTGGGCGATCACGGCTGGCTGAATTCACGTCACACCTTCTCTTTTGCAAACTACTGGGATCCGAAACAGGCGGGCTTCTCCGATCTGCTGGTGATTAATGATGACCGGGTTGCCAAAGGACGGGGTTTTGGCGCCCATCCGCACAGCAACATGGAGATTATCTCTTATGTGCTGGAAGGGGCGCTTGAGCACAAAGACTCAATGGGAACCGGTTCGGTGATTGTCCCTGGCGATGTGCAACTGATGAGTGCCGGTAGCGGTGTGACCCACAGCGAGTTCAACCACTCCGGCACCGAGGGTGTGCATTTCCTGCAAATCTGGGTGGTACCCGCAGAGAAAAACACTCCGCCAGGTTATCAGCAGATCTCCGTCAGCGAAGCAGATAAGCGCGGTAATCTGCGGCTGATTATTTCGCCGGACGGTGAAAATGGGGCATTACGGGTACGCCAGGATATTCGCATCTATGCAGGACTGTTCCAGGGCGATGAGCAGCAGACTATTACACTCCCGGACGATCGCTACGCCTATATTCATGTGGCGCGTGGCAGTGTCAGAGTCAATGGGCTGCAGTTTAATGCCGGAGATGGTGCGCGGGTTCGCGACGAGAAAACGCTGTCGTTCAGTCATGGTGAAGGCGCAGAGGTGCTGTTATTCGACCTGCGTCCGAATGAAGTGAATCATCCAACCCGATAAAACGAAAACTGCGCGGTGAAAGCCGCGCAGTTTTTTGCATCACTGCGCGTTAAGGAACGCCAGCAGATCCTGATTCAGCTGATCCTGATGCGTCACGGCGAAACCATGTGGCGCGTTGTCGTAAATCCTGAGTTCAGCACCCTCAATCATCTCCGCCGCAACCTTGCCGGTGGTTTCAAACGGCACGACCTGGTCGTTGCTGCCATGAATGACCAGTGTCGGCACATTCACTTTCGCCACGTCGGCACGGAAATCGGTCTCCGCGAAGGCGGTCACGCAATCCACGGTACTTTTGAGTGAGGCCAGCAGCGCGATGTTCAGCGTCTGCGTCATGACACCATCGGAGACGGTCTGTCCGGCATTAGTGCCGTAGAACGGCGTCGCGAACTCTTTGATAAACTGCGCGCGATCCTTGAGCAGGCCATCACGAATGCCTTCGAACACCGACATATCGACACCCTGCGGATAGTCTGCCGTTTTGCCAAAGATAGGTGTAACGGCACCGAGCAGCACCAGTGCCCCGACGCGATCGCTGCCATAGCTGCCGATATAACGCGTGACGTCACCGCCACCCATAGAGAAGCCCACCAGCGTCACGTTCTGCAGGTCAAGATGGGTGATCAGGTCGTTGATGTCCGACGCAAAGGTATCGTAGTTATTGCCGTTCCAGGGCTGATCTGAGCGGCCAAAGCCACGGCGGTCAAATGCAATCACCCGATAGCCATGGTCGGCCAGAAAGTTCATCTGGCTGTCCCACATGTCGGCATCCAGCGGCCAGCCGTGGCTGAACAAAACAGGCTTACCGGTTCCCCAGTCTTTAAAGTAGATCTGTGTACCGTCGGTCGTTTTAAAGGTGCTCATGGTATTGCCCTCTGTATGACGTGATGAATGATGAGAAGGTGTAGCCAGTCACACTGGCGCCACCAGATAGCGAACCTCGGGGAGATTTTCACCCTGATGAAAAGCGAAAACCCGCCGCTCTATCTTTTTGTCGTTGATGGTGTAGCGCTCTTTCTGACGCAGATGCTCGACCCAGGAGCCGACCACAAACGTCTCGACGAAAATACCGGGCTGCAGGATATCTTCATAAAGTGACCAGTTGATGGCGCCACCACGACGTCTGACCCGCCGCATATCCTGCATGCAGACGGTAAAGGCATGTGCATCATCAATAGTAATCCGGTATTCGTAATTTACCATCACTGGCCCTCGTTCATGACGGATATCCAGTGCAGGCGCATTAACGCCATCGCCAACCATATCGAGATTGAGATCGGGATCCTGATCGAGACGCCAGCGCCAGACGGTGCTGCTGGCGAGCACCATCCCCAGCGCGGCGACGCAGAGCGACAGCGGAATGCCGAAGTGCGAGGCGAGCTGTCCCCAGAGGGCGCTGCCTGCGGTCATCGATCCAAAGAACACTGTCAGATAGACCGCCAGCGCACGCGCTTTCACCCATTTCGCGGCGCTCCGCTGTGCGCCAAGATTCAGCGTCGACAGCACCGCGATCCAGGCAAAGCCGGTGAAGAACTCAAAGGCATTGAGTAGCCAGAAGTGCCGCACAAAGGCCAGCGCCAGCATGGTCATGGCGAAGAGAAGACTGGCGAGCACCATCAGGCGATCGGAGCTTAAGTGACGACGCAAACGCGGCAGCAGCACAGCGCCGGTAATCGCGCCGACACCGATGCAGGCCAGCATGATGCCGTAGCCGCCAGGGCCGAGGCCCAGTTCACGACGTGCCACCAGCGGCAGCAATGCCCAGCCCGCGCTGCCAAACAGGAAAAACGAGAAGGTTCGCACCAGTACGTTACGCAAGACCGGTGCCGCATGAACGTAGCGAAGACCGGCCCGTACCGCCGGGTAGAAGTGTTCGGGCGGAAGACGCTGGACGCTTGGCTCCGCTTTCCAGCGCCAGAGCACCCAGGTGACACCCAGCACCGATAGTGCATTAAGCAGGAAGACCATCCAGGGGCCGGCGAACGACAGGATCAGGCCACCCAGTGCCGGTCCGATAGCGCGACTGATATTAATGCCCAGGGAGTTAAGAGCAATGGCAGGCCCGAGCTCCGGTTTGGTCACCAGATCCGGCACGATCGCCTGGAACGGCGGCGAACTCATGGCGGCACCCGCGCTCAGCAAAAAGGCAGCGCCCAGCAGCACGCCGGGTGTCACATGACCGGTCCAGGCCAGTACGGTCAGCCCGGCGGCGGCGGTAAACGTCCACAGTTGGGAAAACAGCAAATATTTACGGCGGTCAACGATGTCCGCCATCACCCCGGAGGGCAGTGCAAAGAGAAACATCGGCAGGCTGCTGGCTGCCTGCACCAGCGCCACGGCCAGAGGATCGGCACTCAGCGTCAGCATGGTCCAGTTCACGCCGACATCATTCATCCATGATCCGATATTTGAAACCACAGTGGCGATCCATAACATACGGAACACCGGCTGACGCAGTGGCTGTAACGGCGAAACCTCATTAGTGGGCCGCACATCAGGCTGTTCCTGCTCAACCTGATGAATATCATTAACCTGTGCCATAACGCCTCCCCTTAGGTTTCGCTGCGCCGATGCGCCAGCCACCTGGCCCGGTCAGCGCCAGCGTGGTAAAGATAATCAGCAGCAGCCAGCCGAACTGGCCTTCCGCCAGTGACCAGCCAGGGTGGACTACCAGCATTGCAACCAGCAGTACCGCGATAATCGGCAGGCAGGCAATCCGGCTTCCCCAGCCGATAATAATGAAAATCGGGCAGATGACTTCCGCCACGATAGCGGGCAGCAGGCTCATCATCGGTCCCAGCCCGAAGGGATCTTCGATGCGCGTCAGTTCTTCGCTGAAATGCAGAATTTTCGGCAGCCCATGTGCCTGTAACAACAGCAGGCTGCCGGTCAGGCGCAGGAAGAACAGCCCCGCGTTGATGCGGGGCGAAAGAGCGATAGCATAGTTCATGATTAAAACGCGAAGCAGCTGCAGCCGAGCGCGCCCCAGAAGGCGTTATCTTCGGCAACGGGTACGCTGGATCCACGGGCGATCTCATGCGAGTGGCGATGAACACCGCACGGGCCGCTGCAGTGGTGGACGGCGGGCATCATGCCTGCACGGCTCTGCGCAACCGGCGGAGCACTGCGATAGTGACCCGGCACATTTACCACCGGTGACCACTCCGGCAGGATCGGAATCGCAGGCGGCGCATCTGCGCTGAACGATCCGGCGGCATAGACGATATTGCCATCCACCACGGTCAGCACTGACTCAATGCCTTTGATCTCCTCTTCCGGGACGCTGAAAAAGTCTTTACTCAGCACCGCCAGGTCCGCCAGTTGTCCAATCTTAAGCTGGCCTTTTTTGCCTTGCTCGCTGGAGAACCAGGCGCTGCCCTGCGTCCAGAGCATCAGCGCCGTTTCACGATCAAGGCGGGCACTGACATCATACATCTGCATGCCGCCCACGGTGCGGCCAGAAACCAGCCAGTAGAGCGCGGTCCAGGGGTTGTAGCTGGCAACGCGAGTCGCATCGGTGCCCAGCCCGACCGGCACGCCGGTCTCCAGCATTTTCTGAACCGGCGGGGTATGGCGGGTGGCTTCTATGCCGTAGCGCTCAGCAAAGTATTCACCCTGGAACGCCATGCGATGCTGCACGGCAATGCCACCGCCCAACTCTTTAATGCGATCGATATTACGCTGAGTAATGGTTTCCGCATGGTCAAAGAACCAGTGCAGGCCATTGAACGGAATATCACGATTCACTTTTTCGAACACATCCAGCATCCGGCTGATCGACTCGTCATAGGTCGCATGCAGACGGAAAGGCCAGCGATGCTCAACCAGATGACGCACCACGCGCTCCAGCTCGTCTTCCATGCCAGGGGCTAAATCCGGACGAGGCTCCAGGAAATCTTCGAAGTCAGCTGCCGAGAAGACCAGCATTTCCCCTGCGCCGTTGTGACGGAAATAGTCGCTGCCCTGACCTGGCGTCAGCATGTCCGTCCACTTTTCAAAATCTTCCAGCTCATGGCCCGGACGCTGCGTGAAAAGGTTGTAGGCGATACGCAGCGTCATCTGCTTTTTCTGATGCAGCTCAGCAATCACTTCGTAATCTTCGGGATAGTTCTGGAAGCCGCCGCCCGCATCAATGGCGCTGGTCAGACCCAGACGGTTCAGCTCACGCATAAACTGGCGGGTGGAGTTGACCTGCTGTTCCAGCGGCAGTTTCGGTCCTTTCGCCAGCGTGGCGTAGAGGATCATTGCATTAGGGCGGGCGATCAGCAGACCGGTGGGATTGCCGTTGCTGTCGCGCTGGATTTCGCCACCCGGCGGGTTTGGCGTCTCTTTGGTGTAGCCCACCACTTTCAGAGCGGCGCGATTGAGCAGGGCGCGGTCATAGAGGTGCAGCACGAAAACCGGCGTGTCCGGTGCTGCTTCGTTGATCTCATCCAGCGTCGGCATCCGGCGCTCGGCAAACTGGAATTCAGTCCAGCCTCCCACTACGCGAACCCACTGCGGCGAAGGGGTACGCAGCGCCTGCTCTTTCAGCATCCGCAGCGCATCCGCAACCGATGGCACGCCTTCCCAGCGCAGTTCAAGGTTGTAATTCAGCCCCCCGCGAATCAGATGCAGGTGTGAATCGTTCAGGCCGGGCACGGCCGTGCGGCCCTTAAGATCGACCACTTTGGTGCCGTCGCAGTGAAATTCCATCGCCTCTGCCAGCGTGCCGACCGCCACGAACTTGCCATCGCGAATCGCAACCGCTTCTGCCACTGGATTACTGCGGTCAACGGTATGAAATTTGCCATGGGTCAGTATCAGTTCTGCTTTACCGAGCGTAACCATAGATGCTCCTCATCGGGGGTGTCCGGCTTAGTGCGGGACAGGAAGTGCCGCAGATAACAGGGCACGAATAAGCCGGATTATGGTGAGCAGGCTAACGGGGCGTCTAGTTATACAGAGGGATACCTATACCTTCGTATAGTTATACGCAGAGATAATAGTTTGCTGTTGCAGGTCGCTCTACACTGCGACCAGACAGCCAGCAGCAGGGCGATAAACCTGCACTGACCGTCATTTTGCACACGCCGGTTGGCGGAAATTTCGTTACATAACCTCTATGGGTGAACGCATGTCCAACGCTAAGCTTGAAGTCCTCACGCCACATAACAGCCAGATCATCTTCATTGACCAGCAGCCGCAGATGGCCTTTGGGGTGCAATCCATCGATCGCCAGGTGCTGAAAAACAACACCGTTGCGCTGGCGAAGGCGGCGAAAGTCTTCAGTATCCCCACCATCATCACCACGGTAGAAACCGAAAGCTTCTCGGGTCACACCTATCCGGAGTTACTGGATGTGTTTCCAGGGCTGGATATTCTGGAACGCAGCTCAATGAACTCCTGGGATGATCAGAAAGTGCGTGATGCGCTGGCCGCAAACGGGAAGAAAAAAGTCGTGGTTTCTGGCCTCTGGACCGAAGTGTGCAACAACAGTTTTGCGCTCTGCGCGATGCTGGAAGGCGGCTACGAAATCTACATGGTGGCAGACGCGTCTGGCGGCACGACTAAAGAGGCACACGACTACGCGATGCAGCGCATGATTCAGGCGGGTGTGGTGCCGGTAACCTGGCAGCAGGTGATGCTGGAATGGCAACGTGACTGGGCCAATCGTGACACTTATGATGCGGTGATGAACATCGCCAAAGAACATTCAGGTGCTTACGGCATTGGTGTCGATTACGCCTACACCATGGTGCATAAAGCACCATCACGTCAGAAAAGTGAACACCGTACCCTGGCGCCGGTTCACGCACCGATACGCTAAGGCATCCAGCTGATCGGCGGAAAATCGCCGATCAGCTGAGTGGCATAACAGGAGCTGGTCATGAATCCTCTACTTGTTTCCCTGGCTGCCGGGGTGCTTATTGGCCTGCTATATGGCCTGCTAAAGGTGCGGTCACCGGCACCGCCCGCGATTGCGCTGCTGGGTCTGCTGGGGATGCTGTTGGGTGGGGCGCTGGTGCATGCGGTATCTCCCGCACAAAAGCCTGCAATTGCCTTGCTTCAGCCTGATGTTCATCCTGTTTCATCCTTATTGCGGATAAGCTGAACATGTTGAAATCCTGCGTTATTTCTCTCGCGGTGGGCCTGCTCGCCGGGGTAATCTATGCCCTGATCAACGTCAACTCTCCGGCGCCGCCCGTCATTGCTTTGGCAGGGCTGTTTGGCATGCTGGTAGGTGAACAGTTAATACCGCTGGCTAAACGTCTGTTCAGGCGACAGCCGGTGACGCTGAAGTGGTTCCGCCATGAATGCATGCCAAAAATCAGTGGGACACCGCCACCCGAGGGTGATAACACGCCTTAAGTCCTCGCATGCCACGCGGTGAGGCGTTCCAGAGGATACCTGCATGACGTTTCCCCAGCGTATTGTCATCGTCGATGATGAACGCGCGGTCCGCAGTGGACTGAGCAATCTGTTGCATTCGGACGGCTACGTAACCCGATCATTTGAATCCGGTGAGGCATTACTGGCCGATGACGATGCGCTGGTTGAGGCGGGTATGCTTATTATTGATGTTGGCCTTAAGGGCATGTCCGGGTTTGAGCTTTTTACCCTTCTCAAGGCGCGGGCTGATCTGCCGCCGGTAATTTTTATCTCGGCAGATGTGGAAGAAACCACGCTGTGGTATGCCATTGGGCTCGGGGCCATGACTTTTTTGCGAAAGCCCATTGATGTTGATACGCTGCTGACACTGATCCGATGCGAGTTATCTCAGGGAGATGTGCGCTGATGAGCCTTCTTTCAGTTACTTCCCTGGAGAGTGATGACGCAGGGATCGCGATTGAAAATTTTGACATCCTGATGCCGCTGGCACAGGAGGGATGTCTTCTCTGGATGCTGGCGCGCCGCCAGTCGGGTGAGTCACTGATCATCGCCACGGGTAAAAGTGACGACGTCACTTTTCAGGCCACCCAGCGGCTCAAAAATGAGCGTGCTCTGGCTGCGTATCTGTCACCACGCTGGGCCATCACCGCCACCGGCACGACCCGTTATCTTGATCGTTATGCGCTGATTTATCCCACCTTCCCATTTCGCACCCTGGCTAACAATCTTGCTACGCCTCCCGAAAAAATCGCCGATTTCCTGCAGGTGGCATTGCAGCTTTGCTACACGCTGGGTCAGGCACATCATCAGGGCATCGTGCACGGGGATATCAAGCCAGGCCATTTTTTTATTACTGACGATGGCCGGTTCCGGCTGGGCGGGTTTGGACTCGCCTCCCTGGCGGCGCAGTCGGCTGAGAAAAACAGCCTGCGTGCCTCAGGCGGCACGCTGGCCTATATGTCCCCTGAGCACACCGGTCGCACGCCACATCCGGTCAGTAGCCTCAGCGATCTCTACAGTCTGGGCGTGGTGTTATATGAGTATCTGACCGGCAAGCTACCCTTTGGCTCACCTGACGCAGGTGAAGCAGAGTGGATTCATCATCACATCGCCAGCGCGCCCCGGCCAGCTGAACAGGTCAGAGACGATGTGCCGCCGATGCTCTCGGTGATTCTGCTGCGCCTGCTGGCAAAGTCACCCGCTGACGGTTATCAGAGCGTGCAGGGGCTGATGGCCGACCTTCGCCGCTGTCAGGCCACATTGACAGGTGAAAACACCATTGAGCCGTTTACGCCCGGACTGCAGGAGCGTTTTAACACCAGTTTCCGGCCTGAGACTCTGTTCAGTCAGCATCCGCAGGCTCGCGTATTGCTGACGACGCTGGATACGGTCATCCGCACTGGAACACAGAGCCTGGTGATGCTCAGCGGTGTGCCTGGTTCGGGTAAGTCCGCGATTATCGCGAGCGCCCTGAAAACCCTGCAGCACCGACAGATTTTACTGGCCGCCAGCAAGGCCGATCAACATTCGCCGACCGCACCCTTTGCCGCTGTGGCCTCCGCGTTTCGCACGGTCACGCTTTATCTGCTGGGGTTGTCAGCGCCAGAGGTCAGAAAATGGCGGGGCCGGTTGCTGCGTCTGCTGGGCGGCTATGTCGATTTAGCCATTGAGCTGGTGCCTGAATTAAAACAGCTGCTCAATATTGGGAATTTACAGCCAGTAGCGCGCCATGCACTGGACGCCCGCGAGCAGTTCACGCAGATGGCCTCTTCGCTTGTTCAGGCTTTCGCCACGCCGGGCCGTCCGCTGGTTATGCTGATTGATGACGTACATTGGGCAGACCCTGCCACGCTGCAACTGCTGGAAAACCTGATAACCCGAAATGAGCATTTGCCCTTTATGCTGGTGCTCGCCTTTCGGGAGGGTGAATCAATGCCCTGTCCGATGATTGCCGGATTTCTGCTGCGCATCAGGGCCGCCGCACCGCGGGTAGTGGCGCTGACGCCGCAGCCGTTGAGTGTGAAACGCATCGGCCGCTGGCTGGCGCAAATGCTGCATACCCGTCCTGGCGGTAATCGCGAGCTGGCGCAGATCCTTTTCGAGAAAACCGGTGGCAATCCCCTTTCGATGCAGGAGTTCTTCCGGCAGGCGGTAGAGGATGGGGTGATTAACTTTCGTCAAAATCCGCCGAAATGGCATTACGACAGTCAGGCGCTCATGGCGCGTCGTTACACCGACAATGTGGCCACGCTGGTGTTAAGCCAGCTGGCACGGATGCCAGAGACCACGCGGCAGCTCATGGGTTCGCTGGCCTGTTTGGGGGCCAGTGGCGAGCTCTCGCTGTTAGGTCAGCTGAGTGCGATGCCTGTGACGCTGATTCAGCAGCAACTTGAACCGGCTGTCAGCGGTCGTTTTGTCACCCTGACCGGTGGGCACTACGCGTTTACGCACGATCGCGTGCACAACGCGGCGTTATTATTGCCTGACCTGCGGCAGCAACAGCATCTTCATCAGCAGGCAGCGGTCTGGCTATCCGCAGCGGTCGCAAGCGGGGATAACAGTGAGACGCTGTTCCGCGCGGTTTATCACATTGGGATGATTGCTGAGCTGCCACTGACTGTGACAGATCGTGAACGTTATTATCCTCTTTGTCTGCGAGCCGCGCAGGCGTCGAAACGCGCCGGAGATTACCTCTCAGCGCTGCGCTATCTGCGCACCGCCCAGCGACTCAGCCTGCGAATGGTGACCGGTAATGACTTTATGCTGGGCTTTGATGAAGCGGAGTGCGAGTTTCTTAACGGTAATCTCACGTCAGCGCAAACGCTCTGTACCCGGCTGCTACGTGAGCCAGGCACGCTCAGTGAAAAATCAAAGGCAGCCTGTCTTTCTGCTGAAATCCATATGCGTCAGTCTGACAACCATCTGGCGCTGGAAACTGCGCTTGCCTGGCTGGCAGTGTTTGGTGTGCATCTCAAAAGGGATCCGGATGACGTGGAGATCGACGCCGCCTGCCTGGCGATTCGGGCGCGAATCGGCGATTCACCGCAGGATACGTTGAACCGGCTGCCGCTTAACAGCGATCCTGATGTTGAGTCGGTGCTAAACCTGATGGCCAGCACCATATTTGTCTCCGCCTATGACTGCCCAAAGCTCCATTTAATCCTGGTCTGTCAGATGCTGCAGATGACGCTGGACCACGGCATAACCGGTGCCTCTGCGTTTGGTCTGGCCTGGTTCAGCGTGCTGACAGGAGAACGGTATCAGACCTGGCATTTTAGTTATGCCTGCGGTCGGGTGGCCCGCGAGCTGGTGGAGCGGTATGACTTTACCCGTTATAAAGCTCGTACTCTGCTGCCGCTGGATCAGGTGGGGATCTGGACACAGCCGCTGGACGTCGCCATTGAATGTGCCCGTGAAAGTTTTCGCGTCGCGGTGAAGTATGGCGATCGCTCTTTTGCCTGTCTTTCGTTGCGTCATCAAATCATGAACACGCTGACACGCGGCGATCACCTGGAGTCCGTGATGACCTCACTTGAGCGCGGACTCGCCTTTACGCGTAAAACGGGTTATCCCGACGTTGAGAACGTGCTGCTGATGCAAAAGCAGCTGGTGATGCAACTGCGTAACAGCAGTGGGTTCAGAGCAGGCGAGCGCGACCAGGCTTTGCCGCTGGTGGCCGGCAGTGAGCCAGGTCCGATCTCCGGCCATAAGGCGATGGTGCAGTTCTGGGCGGGCCTGTATCGGGGAATGGCCCATTACTATGCCGGTGAATATCGTGATGCGCTGCGCTGTCTGGAAGAAATCCAGCCATTGATCAGCGCGGTGCCTGCTTATATCTATATGATGGATATGCATTTTTATACTGCACTCTCCCTGAGTCAGCTGTCTGAAACCACTGATAGCAGCGCGCTGCGCATTCATCTCGACAAGTTTGCTGGCTGGACGGAGCTTAACCCCGGTTTATTTGCAGACAAATATGCCTTGCTGAGGGCAGAGTGCGCCCGGCTTGAGGGCGACACGGGTGAGGCGCTGAAGCAGTATGAAAATGCAATCCGTCTTTCCCGGCAGTCTGGATATCTGCACATTCATGCGCTGGCCAATCAGCTGGCGGGCCGCTACTGCAAAGCCTTGCAACTCGATACCGCGGCAGATGCCTACATCAAAGTAGCAATGACAGGCTGGGACAACTGGGGAGCGCAGGCGATGGTGCGCCAGCTGGAGCAGCACTATCCGCACCTGGCCGCACCGGTGCAAAACAGTGCGCTGGCGACGATTCCGTTTACGCAGGATGCCGCTTTCTACGATCTGGAAAGCGTGCTGACCGCCGTGCGCGCTCTGACGGAAGAGATCAATCTTGATCGGTTGATTTACACCCTGATGCGGATGCTGCTGGAGCGGGCGGGTGCCCAGCGCTGTCGCCTCATCCGGATTCTGGATGGCAACCTGCCAGAGACACAGGCCTGGGCAGAAAGCACGGCTGATGGCGTGCGGGTTCAGATTGTCAAAGAGCGGCCTGACGCAAATGACCTGCCGCTATCGGTGCTGTCAGCAGTGATCCGCACGGGTCAGGAGATTCGCACCAGTAAACCGGAGGTATTCAGTCCGTTCAGTCAGGACCCCTATCTGGTGGCTTCAGGCGCGGCGGTGCTTTGTGTGCCGATGTTCAGGCAGGCCAACATGGTCGGGGTGCTCTATCTGGAAAATCGCCTGATGCCCGATGCGTTCACCGCTGAGCATTCCCACATTGTAAAAACTCTGAGCGCGCAGGCGGCTGTTTCCCTGGAGACGGCGCGACTCTATGCGGAACTGCTGGAGGAGAACAACCATCGGCGTCGGGTTGAGAAACAGCTGCGTGCCAGCAAGACTTCGCTGATGCTGGGCGAGAAAATCAGTCATACCGGCACCTGGCGCTGGGAAGTGGCCGAGGACATGATGATAGTCTCTGAAGAATATGCCCGGATACTGGGGCTGCCAGCCGAACAACATGGACTGTCGATGGCAGACTTCCTGACCCGCGTTCATCCTGATGATTATGAATCAATCAGCGAACTGGTGACGCACAGCGTCAGTCAGGGACGCAGCATGCAGGCAGAGTTTCGGGTAATCAGGTCAGACGGTGAATGTCGCTATATCAAAGGTATTGGGGAGCCGGTAAACAATTTCCCTGAGGTGAAAGAGTACTTTGGCACCATTTCAGATATCACCTCGCAGCGTATGGCGGAAGACAGTGCGCGCATGGCGCAGGCGGACCTGGCGCGTGTTACGCGCGCCACGACCGTCGGGCAATTGACAGCCTCCATCGCTCACGAAATCAGCCAGCCGCTGATGTCTATCGTGGCCAATGCGGGTGCCAGCCTGCGCTGGTTGAAGCGTGAGCCGCTGATGCTGGAAAACGCCAGCAGCGGTTTAGATGAGATTATTAAAGAGGGCAAACGTGCCGGGGAGATTATTCGCGGCCTGCAGGCGCTGACCCGTAATCATGAATCGAGCTTTGCTTTGGAAAACCTCCATCAGATCGCCCGTGACATTCTGGCGCTTTCCCGTGTAGAGCTGGAACGGCGGGGAGTCTCGCTGGAACTTAAATTCAGGGCTGCTAAAGCAGAGATTTTCTGCGACCGCGTTCAGATCCAGCAGGTGCTGCTGAATCTGGTGATCAATGCGATCGATGCTATGTCCGACGATCTGCCGCGCGCGGCACTATTGCGCCTGACGTCAGAGAATCCCACCCCAGATACGCTGCGGTTTGAGGTGCTGGATAGCGGCTGCGGATTAAGTGATGACGTGCGGGAACGGCTTTTTGAGTCATTCTATACCACCAAAAAAAGCGGTATGGGCATGGGATTAACGATCAGCAAAGGGATCATCAAAAAGCATTCTGGTGAGTTAGGCGCAGAAAACCGGCCGGAAGGTGGCAGCCGTTTCTGGTTTACTCTGCCATTGGGTTGAGCGAGAGGAACAGGTCGACTGCCGGGTTTCAGCGGCGTCGGCTATGTTCAATATTGAGCCGCTCTGCCGCCCGCACCAGATCGGTGAGCGAACGCGCATTCATTTTTTCCATTACCCGTCGCTTGTGGACTTTAGCCGTAATTTCACTGACGCCCATCTCTGCAGCAATCTGTTTATTCAACAGACCGCTAATCGCCAGCAGCATCACCTCGGATTCACGCGGCGTCAGGGTCTGATGCCGCTGCACAATTTCCCGCCGTTCCTGAGAAGAGGCCAGATTCTGCTCTGCAATCTTTAAGGCTTCCGCGACCGCCTGCAAAATACGCTCAGGTTCGACGGGCTTAGTCAGGAACTCATAAGCGCCAGTTTTCATCGCCCGCACGGTGACCGGAATGGTCCCGAAGCCGGTCAGGAAAATCGTGGGAATAGCATAGCCACGATCGATCAACGCCTGGGCGACATCAAACCCATCTGCGCCAGGCAGATTAATATCCAGAATCAGGCAACAGGGATGGGGCGTTAACGCGTGAGACAGGAAATCATCAGCTGAAGAGAAAGAGATAACCGTGTAATCGTCGGCGATGAGGAGATTAGTGAGTGCAGAAGTCACCGCGGCGTCGTCATCAACGATATATACGATGGAATTCATAAAGACCTCATTTCAGCCAGCGTTTTAATGGTCACGTAATTAAGGATAACGCGCAAAAAGACCCGGATAAAAGAGCATCGGGCAGGGTTAACAGGATATTACCATAACGAAAATCATTATCATCTTATAATTAACAGCTTGTTAAATTTCGGATAACTCACTGATTGAAATGGCTAAAATATACACTAATTACCGTGGCGTGGCTCAGGGCTTTCCGGGTAGAGAACCCAAACGTTTTTATTAAAACGCCATATCATTGCAATGTATTCATGATCGGATAATGGCCAGAAGAACTGTGCAGGTCAGGTGCGTAATTAATCCCTAAGGTGATCAAACGGGTTAAACCGTTTCAGCATGCCTTAATACCCAGGTTTAGTGGAACGGCACTGAGTGGATTCAGATATTAACTGGTACAAATTCCAGAGGGATTCGATAGTGGATTAACCGACAGGTTTAATGAGAGAGAACCAGGTTAATGATGATGTTTGTACGGGGTCAGAAAGGAATATCAAGCTGCTCACCATATAGTTACAACATACAAATTATTTCATAGTTAACCTTATCATCAGCCATCGGGTGCTTATCGCTTAGCAATACAAAAATGCCGATAACGGTGATTCCTGCCGTCCTGCCGTAAGGGAAAACATGACGTGGTTCACGTGGTAAGAAGTCATTACATTTAAAAAACCCTTAACAGTCAGTAAGTAACCCTGATAAGCGTAGCGGTATTCATGGCGCGGCTGCTAATCCTCACTAAGCTTGTGAAGCAACCCTCTAAATTCAGGGATATTTTTCCAGCAGGACGCTATTCGCAATGACGCCATGAGGCTTATATGAGTGAAAATTACTGCACCATTCTCTTTAATGGTGAACGGTTAAAAGGGTTAGCTAATCAACCGCTAATCGACTTTCTGGATGCTCACGGGAAAAAACTACCTCATGTCTGTTACCACCCGTCGTTGCCGCCGCTGCAAAGCTGTGATGTCTGTTGGGTGGATGCCAATGGCGAGCGGGTTCGCGGCTGCACGCTTCGCACTGAAGAGGGGCTCTCGGTACAGAGTGAAGGTACTGCGCTGAGGGCCGCGCAACAGGAGGGAATGGATAGACTGCTCAACCGTCACGAGCTTTACTGCACCGTCTGTGAACACAACACCGGTGACTGCACGCTGCATAATACCGTGGCTGATATGCACATTCCGATTCAGTACTATCCTCATCAGCCCAAACCCTACGCCAAAGATCACTCTAACCCGTTTTATACCTACGATCCTGACCAGTGCATTTTATGCGGTCGCTGCGTCGAGGCGTGCCAGAATGTGGAGGTCAATGAGACACTCTCTATTGACTACACCCAGGCACATCCCCGCGTGCTCTGGGATGGCGGCACAGAAATCGCCGGTTCCAGCTGCGTCAGCTGTGGACACTGCGTCACAGTGTGTCCGTGTAATGCATTACTGGAAAAGACCATGCAGCCTGATGCGGGTCCGTTCACTGCAATGGATGAGGGGTTGAAGCGCCCGCTGATTGATTTTGTCAAAACGATGGAAAACAGTATTGGCATGGGGCCGATTACTGGCGTCTCCAACATCGATGTGGCGCTGAGGCAGTCGGAGATTAAACGCACTAAAACGGTCTGCACCTATTGCGGCGTGGGCTGCAGCTTTGAGATCTGGACCCGCGATCGTCACATCCTGAAAATTCAGCCGGTGGCGGACGCGCCCGCTAATGGCATCTCTACTTGTGTTAAGGGTAAGTTCGGCTGGGATTTTGTTAATAGCCCGGCGCGTCTGACGACGCCCTTGATCCGCGAAAATGGCCGGTTCCGGCCCGCCAGCTGGGATGAGGCGTTGCAGCGGGTAGCTGAAGGATTGCAGGGCATCGCGCAGAATTATGGTGGCGATGCGATTGGCTTTATTGGCTCCAGCAAAGCCAGCAACGAAGAAGCCTATCTTACTCAGAAAATCGCCCGCTTAATCTTCGGCACTAACAATGTCGACAACTCCTCGCGCTATTGTCAGAACCCGGCGACAGAAGGGCTGTTTCGCACCGTGGGCTACGGCGGTGATGCGGGAACGATAAAGGATCTGCAGGAGAGCGAACTGATTGTGCTGGTCGGCAGTAATCTGGCCGAGAACCATCCGGTGATTGCGTCCCACATCAAACAGAGCCACAAACATCGCGGTCAGAAACTGCTGGTTGTCGATCCGCGTCGTCATGAAATGGCGGAACGGGCGGACTGCTATCTGCGCATCCGACCTGGCACGGACCTGGTCTGGGCCTCGGCGATGGCGAAATATATGTTCGACCACGGTTATGCCGATGATGCGTTTCTGGCACAGCGGGTTAATCAGGTAGAAGAGTATCGCACCTCGCTTGATACCTTTACGCTCGACTATGCCAGCGAGATTTGCGGTCTGAGTGAAGCCGAACTCAAAGAGTCGGCGGAGATGATCGGACACGCGGGTAGCGCCTGCATATTGTGGGCGATGGGGATTACCCAGCACAGCCACGGAGCAGACACCAGTACCGCGCTATCGAATTTGCTGCTGGTCACCGGCAACTATGGTCGGCCTGGCACGGGCGGCTATCCGATGCGCGGTCACAACAATGTGCAGGGCGCCAGTGATTTCGGCTGCCTCAGCAATCGCTATCCGGGCTATGAAAAAGTCACCGACGCGTCGATCCGGGAAAAATGGGCGCGCGCGTGGGGCGTCTCTCCTGATGCGCTTTCCGATAAGGCTGGCGCCGATAACTTCAAAATGGTGCAGCAGGCCGGTGAAGGTAAAATCCGTGCAATGTACATCACCGGGGAAGAGACAGCGTTTGCGGATGCCGACGCCACATCGGTGCATGCCGCCTTCAGCAAGCTGGAATTTATGGTGGTTCAGGACATCTTTATGTCGCGTACCGCCGAATTTGCCGATGTCGTGCTGCCCGGTGCGCCCAGCGTGGAGAAAGAGGGCACCTTTGTGAATACCGAGCGGCGCATTCAGCATTTTACTCCTGCCATGAAGCCACTGGGTGATTGTCGTCCTGACTGGCAAATCTTTACCGATCTCGCGGCGCGTCTTGGACATCCATGGCATTACCCGAATCCCGGCGCGATTATGGCCGAAGTGGCGGGCATTGCAGAGATTTTCGCGGGTGTGAGTTATGAGCAACTGGCAGGCTGGCAGTCGCAACTCTGGCCGGTTAACGCTGAAGGTGAAAGCACACCCCGTCTCTATACAGAACGGTTCAATTTCCCGGATGGTAAAGCGCGCCTCTATCCGCTGAGCTGGCAGCCGCCCGCTGAGCAGGAGGATGCCGAATACAATCTGCTGCTGAACAATGGCAGAATGCTGGAGCATTTCCAGTCAATGAATCAGACCGGGCAGGGTGGCCGCATGATGTCATTGTCGCCTAATGCCTTTGTTGAGATCTCACCGGAACTTGCAGCCTCGCGCGCGCTCATTGAAGGTGAGTGGGTACGGATTACCTCGCGTCGGGGATCGCTGGATGTGCCAGTGGTTATTACAGACCGTGTGGCGGGTAACGTGCTGTTCATGCCAATTCATCATGGTACTGATGGCGTTAATGCACTGACTGGTGAACATCACGATCCTGACGTCAACACGCCCGCTTACAAAGAGATCGCTGTCAACATGACGCGCGTCGATCGACGCCCGCAGCCTAATCCGGTGCCGCTACACAATTTCCGTCATGGTAGCCGAACACCCCTGGATCACCTGCCGATTGAGCAAAAATGGCAGCAGGCAGGTTATCGTGAACCGCCTGAACACGTTGAAAAACCGGAGAAATTTTAATGGCAGAACGGATGAAGTATCAGGTCCCGCCCACACGCACCGAGCCCACTGCCCGGGAGGCAATGGACGAGTTGCTTGAAAATCTCCACCAGCAGGGTTTTCTGCGGGTGGCGAACGATCTCGTTAAATCAAATAACGACGTGGGGAAAATTCTGGTCTCAGGTCTCAATCAGCCCGGCACCCAAAATGCGCTGCAAAACCTGTCACTGTTGATGATGACGCTGGGCAGCGTGCCGCCAGAGCGTTTTAATCACTTACTGCTGGCGGTGCGTGATGCTGCAATGGCCGTTAAGCCGGCTCGGGATGAGGCGCGGCAGGAAAAAGCCGCGCCGGGCATCCGTGGCATCATCCGCTTACTTAATGATGAGGATCTGTGGCGTGGACTGCGGCCACTCTTCGCGGCACTCGAGGTTTTCTCTCAGCAGATTGACCGTGAAGAGGAGAAGCCAATCACACGCTTTAGCGGCAAGCCCAGCCGGGAGTAGTAAAGGCAGCGGTGATTCAGGATTGCGTGGGGGTATAGACCAGATGACCGGCTACACCGCCCGCGCCGCCATCTTTAGGGTGGTTGATACCATCAGAGACCGACACATCCGTGAAATCAAACGGTGAAACGCCCTCAAGACAGGCGACATTAACCCCAAACTGATCGGGCTGTGAGCGGCTCTGATGAAAAGTATAAATGCCGCAGACGGAGCAGAAGTAGTGGCCCACCTCTTTGCTGTTGAAGCGATATTCTGTGAGGTGCGCTTCACCCTGCGTCAGCTCAACGTTGGTTGCAAACACCACTACCGCGCCGCGCATCCGGCAAAACGAGCAGTTGCATCGGCGCACCGTGTTAAAGCCATCCTTTAGCGTCACCTTATAGGCAACGGCACCACAGTGGCATTGCGCTGTCATTTCATTCTGCATCATGATCTCCTGTGTAATGAAACACCCAGCTTTCAGCCTACGCCAAAGCCCGGGTTTTAGCAGCATCGGAGGCGGATTTGTCCGCATTTCAGACAAAAGGTGTCAGCAGTCTGATCTGGATCTAAGTAAAAACGGTGGGGATGTGAAAGGGTGCTAGCTGAATTTTCTGACCTTTAACCTCAGCAAGGAGCATGACTCACGATGGAATTATCTACCCACACACTGCCGGAAGGCATTGTGCTGACGCTGCGTCAGCCCACAGCGACCACTAAATCCCCGGTGATTATTCTGTGTCACGGCTTTTGCGGAATCCGTGAGATTTTACTGCCTGCGTTCGCAGAGGCGTTTACCCAGGCAGGTTTCGCGACACTGACATTTGACTACCGTGGATTTGGTGACAGCGAAGGCGAGCGGGGTCGTCTGGTGCCTGCGATGCAGATCGCTGATATTCTCTCGGTCATCACATGGGCAAAACAGCAACCGGCGCTGGACCCGAGCAGAATAGGTTTATGGGGCACGTCTTTTGGCGGATGTCACATCTTTGGCGCGGCAGCGAATAACCCGGATGTGAAATGTGTTGTCAGCCAGCTCGCCTTTGCGGATGGGGAAGAGATTGTCACCGGGCAACTGGACGCGACGGAGAAGGCGGGCTTTATTGCTACGCTGGAGAAGATGGATCAAAAGCGGCAGAACAGCGGCAAAGAGATGTTTGTGGCCATTACTCGCGTGCTGAACGATGAAGAGTCAAAAGCGTTCTTTGAGGAGAACCGGCATAAGCATCCGAAAATGGACATCAAAATCCCGTTTTTAACCGTCCGGGAAACGCTGCACTACAAACCCGCGATCAATGCCGCGAAGGTCACCTGTCCGACACTGGTCGTGGTCGCCGGTCAGGATAGCGTGAATCCGCCGGAACAAGGGCGTGCGCTGTTTGATGCGGTCGCCGCAACCAATAAGCAGCTCTTTGTGGCCGAAGAGGCCCGTCATTACGATATTTACAGCGGTCAGCACTTCGCGTCTGTGATAAAGGTGCAGACGTCGTGGTTCGCGGCGCATTTGTAACCTGAAGCAGGCTCGCTTCTGCGTGGTGTTCGCTGACCTCTGTCGCGCGCCGGCAGGAGCGAGTTGATTCCGTGCTGAACATTGCGCAGGTTCACACCCCTCTCTTCAGCCTCAAACACCTCATGCCGTTGTTTATCACGCTTTTATTCCACGACCCGCGTTGCGATTTCATGCCATTTAGCCACGATAAATCGCGCCGTTAAAACCGGTCAGCCCGGCCTCCGGATTCATGGCACAGCCGCTAATAAATGCCTGATCAGATAGAATTCCCGGGATCTGGTCGATCGCGGTTTGTCCGACCGTGCCGTCCGTGATCTTCTGTCTCTGCCCGCCCGGCATAATCCTGACGGAAACCTGATTGAGTTGGTTGCAGAGTAATAAACAAAGTCATTACTTTCCCAGCTGAATCCAGCGGCGTCCGGCCAGCACCGTCAGCGCCACAATAGTAATGCCTGCGGCCAGATGCATAGAGAAATCAATAATATGCAGATGAGTGTCATGACACAGCGACAGCAGCATTGATGAGGTAAACGCGCAGCCGCAGCCGCTCAGCGCGAGACTGCGCGCGGGATAAAGTGAACGGGTGCGTTTCAGGGCGATCACCGACATCAACATCATCGGCACGCTGGCCGACAGCATAAACAGATAGCAGTGTATCCCCTCACCAAACCGACCAGCACCTGCTGGCGGGGCTTCAGGTGACATATTGATCAGATTTAGCCCCAGCCACAAAACAGCCAGCAGTAGCGGCCAGCGCGGACTGATCGGTTTCCTGCCTGCAATGCTCAACGTAAAGGCTGCCGCAAGTGTGCTTCCCGCGATGATGAGAGACAGCAGTACGGCAACCAGCGCGAAAAACGCGCCGGGCTGCGACCAGTCAGTAAACCGGCTGTGAAACGCCCAACTGGTCAACGCGCCACAAGGGAGGGCAAGCGCGATCCAGCCCGCGACGCGCCAGGCCACAGGCCAGACGCGCTGCACCGGCTGCGCAGAGGCGCTGAGCTGATCAATTAACTGGTCATGATTTCTCATGCACACCCCGTCCATATTTTCTAAGATTGACCATTGCGCGATGCAACAGGGATTTAACCGCTGAGAGAGACTGATGGGTTTCAGCAGCTGCCTGCGCCAGACTCTGCTCACGCAGATGTACGGATTCGACAATCTCCCGCTGGCGTAGCGGAAGGATATCCAGATAACCGGAGAGGATATCGTTATCAGACTGGAGTTCACTGCTTTCAGCCGGGCGTCTTTGCAGCGCTTCCTCATCCTGTACTTCCTGACGTCGACCATGCTGACGCAACGTATCAATGGTCCGTGCAGAAGCAATTGCTGCAACCCAGGGCAGTATCGGGCGCTGCGGATCGTAGGTGTGGCGAACCCGATGGATCGCCAGCAGCGTCTCCTGAATCACATCTTCGACTAGCACTTCGTCACGGATTTTTTTGCACACTAATGCACGGATGGCCGGAACCATCGCTTTCAGTAACTGGTTATAGGCTGCTCTGTCGCCCGCCTGCGCCCGTGCCATCAGGGCAGGCCACTGCTGTGCGCGTGGATCAGTCTCTGACATTCGTCATCAGCAGTTCAGCACACAGTGACAGTGGCCTGGAAACGTCCCAGGAAATCGCTTAGTCAATCGTCTCAGGTTTTCTTTCCTTTTTCCGTTGCCTGATCGAGCGCTGAAATGACAATGCCCGGCGTCAGGACCTGCGGTAGTACTACCGGTTTTCCGCCGTCAGCCGGGTAGACCACGTAGAGCGGCAATCCGCCGCGTCCGAAATCACTCAGCGCCTGTTCAACATCAGGATTATATTTGGTGGAGTCTGCAACCATGTAAATGGTATTCGTCCGCGCCATTGCGGCCTTGACCGCCTGCGTCGAAAGTGAAGTGCGATCGTTTACCTGGCAGGTAATACACCATGATGCCGTAAAATTCACCAGGATAGGCTTGCCCTGACCTTTAATCGCGTCGACATTCTGCGGCGACCAGGAGACCGTCTCTGCAGCCTGTGAAGCGGTTTCCGTTTCAGCAGGCGCGCTGGCAAAACGGTTCAGGTTCAGCAAAGGCACGACGACGAGTGCCAGGAAGAACACAGTTGCAACATGCATTACAACATGGCGCTGTCCCATCATACGGCGTTTCTGTGCCATGCCATACAGCCAGGCGGCAAAACTAAACAGCAAACAACAGACCAGAATCGCCGCCAGCGCTGCCGAGCCTGCCTGACGTTCCAGAACCCAAATCAGCCAGCCCACCGCGCCCAGCATAGGAAACGCCAGGCCCTGTTTCAGCGTGATCATCCAGGCCCCCGGTTTAGGCAATATGCGCGCCAGCACCGGGAAGAACGATATCAGGGTAAAAGGCGCAGCAAAGCCCAGCGCCAGCGAAATAAAGATAATGAGACTAATCAGCGGAGGCTGGGTGAGGGCATAACCCACCGCGCTGGCCATGAATGGCGCACTGCAGGGCGTCGCAACGATGATGGCCAGTGCACCGGTCAGGGCTGAACCCATTAACCCTGCACGATTGCCGCCCACTTCGCCAACGCGTTGAACCGACAAGCCGACCTCAAACAGACCGAGCAGATTCAGTGCTGAACCGAGCATCACCAGAATTAACGCGGCGATGACCAGCGGCGATTGCAGCTGAAATCCCCACCCAACGGACGCACCACCCGCTCTGGCCAGCAGTAATAGTGCTGCCAGGGCGACCATCGTCAGGACCACGCCCAGCAGAAATGCCAGGCCCTCTGCGCGGGCGTGAGAGGGCGATTCGTGATGGCGGATCAGGCTCAGTGCTTTCAGCGAGATTACCGGAAACACGCAGGGCATGAGGTTCAGAATAATGCCACCCAGAAAGGCAGCTGCAATCGCAGTCAGCATGATATACCTGCTCAGAAGATGAAGTTATGCCGGATTGGCCTGACGATATTTTTTAACAGCATCCATCGCTTTCTGAATATGCGTATCAGGATTTTTGTCGGTGAAGCTCAGCAGAATCTTGCCATCCGGCGCGATCACATAAGAGGTGCGGTCGGACAGTTTCTGACCTTTCATCTCCATGGTGCTTTTGTATTCAGCCGCCACTTTAGCGCCAGGATCGGCTGCCACGGTGAATTTGTCACGGCATTCCAGCTGAGAGAATTTAGCAATCTGATCGGTATTGCCGGCAGTGACACCAATCACGGTCGCACCCTGTTTTTTAAATTCATCGGACGCTTCGGCAAAATCATGCGCTTCAAGCGTGCAGCCAGCGCTGAACGCCGCCGGGAAGAAGTAGAGTACAACCGGGCCTTTCTTCAGAGCCTGCTGCAAAGAGAAGGTGGTCGATTTACCCGCCAGTGCGGCGTCGAGTTTGAAGTCTGGCGCTTTTTCACCGACCTGTAACGCCGCAAAGGCAGATGTTGCCGGAACACTCAGTGCCAGCAGCGTAGCGACGGCCAGGGTTTTCAGGGTGTTTTTCATTGGCATTTCTCTCTCCATTGACGAACAGACGGGGTTGCCTGACGTCTCTGATAAAAGGTTCGTTCAAAAATGGAAAAAGTTGCGGGGTTTTGAAATATTTTTACGATTTATTCGATTTAGGTGGTCTGGCTGAAAGGGTCAGGGAAATGCTCACAAAGCTGAATCGAATACAGCTAAGTCCGGATTTAACATTAAATTGGTCGCGATTATTCCTTTTTGGCTGCTTAATTATGTGATTTAACCCGCATTTATTCCTCTGGACGTTGCCGATTTACCGGCAGGTGAGCGTCGTCACGTTTCTGGTGAGCCTCAACCAGTAAATTCCGCTTAACGTATGAAAAAACGATTCAGCAAATGAGGTAAATAATGAAAATTAAACTGGCGTTAACGGTAGTAGCGGTTCTGGTTTCTGGTTCTGCAGCCGCAAAAACATGGGTGCTGACGAGTGCTGAACAGGGCACAGATCAGGGAAACTGGCAGATTTCCAGTAGTGAGCTGAAGTTTCAGGGCAAGCCGTTCAGCATCGAGCAAAAAGTTCTGCACGGCGGCAAACAGGAAGGCAGTAAAACGCTGACGATTCGCAGTCAGGATGGCCTGACTATCACGCTCAGTCCCACCCGTGGCATGAACCTGCTGCGCGTCGAAGGCTTTGGTACGCGTATGGGCTGGGATTCACCGGTCAAAGAGGTGGTCAATCCTGCTTACATCAATCTGGAAAGCCGCAACGGCCTGGGCTGGCTGGACGGTTTCAATGAAATGATGGTGCGCTGCGGCTACGAATGGACCGGTCATCCGGTGACTGACCAGGGCCGCATCTACACCCTGCACGGTAAAGCAGGTAACACGCCGGTTTCACAACTGGAAGTTGAAGTGGCAGATGCAGCGCCCCATGAAATCCGTATTCGTGGCCTGATTAAAGAGAGCACCTTCAAGAAAACCGATTTGCAGACGATGACCGAACTGCGTTACGTGCCAGGCAGTAACAGCTTCAGCCTGCATGATGTGTTAACTAATCACGCTGACTATCCGCACGATTACCAGATCATCTATCACAGCAACTTCGGTAAGCCTATTCTTGAAGAGGGTGCACGTTTCCTGGCACCGATGTCCGGCATCAGCCCGTTTAATGATTACGCAAAAGCCGGATTAAAAGACTGGCAGACTTACAAAGGGCCGACCAAAGACTTCGATGAGATGGTATTCAACATCAAACCCCTTTCTGACAGTAATCATCAGACCGTAGCTGCAGTGATAAATAAAGCCGGAAACAGCGGCGCATCCATTCAGTTTGATACCCGCCAGCTTCCAATGCTTACGCTGTGGAAAAATACCGACACCTTAAAACAGGGCTACGTGACCGGTATTGAGCCGGGCACCAGTTATGCTTATCCGGTCACGATTGAGCGCGAACAGAAACGCGTTAAGCAATTGCAGCCCGGTGCCAGCACCTCGTTTGATCTGACCTATACCTTGCTGCATAACAGCCAGCAGGTGAATGACGTTGAGAAACGCATTAAAACTATTCAGGGTGATACAAAGATTGATGTGAGTGAGACGCCGATAGCGAAAGAGTAATAGCAGAACGCCCCGGCATATTGTGTCGGGGCTTTTTTCAGGAGAGGGTCAATGATTTCTGTAACTTCATAATTACTACTGCTGGAAGATTCTGACCCGCCATGGTGTATTGTCGCCGCTATCAAGTTTGGATGGCTGCATAATTAACCGCCATTTTTGCACTTTTAAAGACCTGGATCGTGTAAAAGGACGCATCGGTGCCTTGCTGCCCGTTATTAATAGGGCTCATTCATCACAGCAGGGCATTCATCATGTTGTTCAGAGCAGCGTTTATCGCATTATCGGTTTTAATCATCTCTTTGCAGGCTCATGCAACGCCAGGCTTCCGCCAGGTGACATTAAAAGGGGATCAGGGAGTGCCCCTGAACGTAGCCGTTTGGTATCCGGCGGCGGTGCAAAAAGGAGTCAGTGAAACGGTTGGAGGGAACGCCGCCTTTGTCGGCACGGACATTATCCGAGATGCTTTACCCGCATCTGGAAAACATCCACTTTTACTCATTTCACATGGGTTTAATGGCAGCTGGAGGAATCTCTCCTGGCTTGCTTCAGCAATGGCCGCGCAGGGATATATTGTGGCTGCACCTGATCATCCCGGCACGACGACTTTTAACCACAATCCTGAAGATGCCAGAAAACTATGGCGGCGCCCTGGTGAAATTTCACGGGTAATTGATTTCGTCAGTCAATCTTCAGAATTAACTGGCACAGCAGACCCGGCGCGCATAGCTGCAGCAGGTCATTCACTTGGCGGATGGACAGTCATGTCGCTGGCTGGTGCACGTTTTGATCCGTTACGCCTCCTGCATGACTGTCAGCGACACGTACTTCGCGGAGACTGTAAACTGACAATCAGGCTTGGAATAGATGACGCTTCAGCCCGCAACGTTTTTTTATCTGACTGGCAAGATAAAAGAATTAAAGCCGTCGTGTCACTTGATGCTGGTTTAGCACCAGGTTTTACGCCCGTAAGCCTTAGCAAAATTAACATACCCGTACTTATTCTGGCGGCAGGCAACGGTATGGTGGGCGAACTTCCAGCGCCTGAGGAATCTGAATATCTTGCTAATCAAATGCGTGTATCATTGCGGAAATACATCCTCATTAAAGGCGCAACACACTTCAGTTTTATGCAAATATGTAAACCCGGTGCAGAGAAAATTATTGATGATGAATCTCCGGGCGATGGCATTGTTTGCCATGACGATAAGGACGCGGACAGAACCGCGCTGCATCAGACGATAACGACTGAAATTACAGTTTTTCTGAATTCTGTACTGAATTATCAAGCGCCTGCTGGCGAAATAAACGCGGGGAAAGTCCTGAAAGCCGCTGAAACTCACGATTAAAATTCGATTTAGTCATAAATCCGGACTCCAGCATGATATGGGTAACGGGTAATGATGTGCTAAGCAGGAGTTCTTTTGCCCGTTCAACCCTGAACCCATTGATCCACTGAGAAACGTTGCATTGTTTGACAGAGTTAACCGCTGCAGAAAAATTGCGGGCGGGTACGCCGGTTTTTCTTGCCAGAAGAGCCAGGGTCAGATTGGGATCAAGATAGAGCTCAGATTCATGGATCTTTTTTTCCAGCACAATATATAACTCAGTCATATCAGCTGCTGGCGCTTTTTCATCGGTGGTATCTTTTTCCTGCCTGATATCTGGCTCAAATTGTTGATGCGAATTTATGAAGTTGTAAATAATCACACCAACAATCGGTAAGAGCAAAAGTTGAGTGATGAGAATTATTAAAGCGGCATGCTTTCCGCCACTGATATCAAAATCAATTGCGATGAGAAGATCTGTCAGTGCCGACAGGCAGAGAAAGCTTCCTGCGAAGAACGTCAGGCTAGCTTGCTGAGGGATCTCTTTCAGGCGATTGAATTTTAGTTTTTGCTCATTCACAAAAGCTTTTTTGAGCAGTCCAACGCCGTAGCTGAAAAAAAGCAGGCTGAGAATGAAGTCAGTCACAGGAGCCCAAACCAATCTGATCGCCAGCGATACGAGGACTGGCACAATCATGACGAATAAGTCATGTTTGCGTTTGTTGTCGTTAAGTGGGACAAAAGTGTGCCATGCAATCGCAGGTAATAGCATGGCCATAACAGACTGCAAATCCCTCAGAAAGTGAGAATCGTATTCCCAGCGAATGGTATTCAGTGAAACCAGGATGATGCAGGCCGAAAGGAAACGCAGTGCGCCGTTATTGCATGGTTTGCCAGAAAAGACTGTTGCCATCAGCAAAAATAAAGCAAGCAGGGTAATGACAGGAAAAGGCACTGAGAGCATAGGTACAGAACCAGAGCTGTAAATTTCCTGAATCATTACATAATCGACCACAAGTTGTCTTGTCTGGCCTTGGATGTTAAGTAAGGTCCTGACTAAGAAGAAACCGGCCTTAGTCAGTTTTGAACGTCATTGAGCTATTCAGGTATGGAAGGGTAACAGGAGTCACGCTGGCATCTGTAATTTAACATAAGATAGATTGTGCGCATCAATGGTATAGAGGCAAAGCTGACCTGGCCATCCTGGGCAACCTGCTGATAACCCCCGAACATGAGCTCTGAATGCCCTCTGAAAAAGATTCGTTTTTAAATCCTACTTTCTGCGTAATCTATCTGCTTTGGTAAATCCGCTGCTGCCTGACAAAACAAACCTCTTCTAAAACCAGAATTCTGAATCAGAGCTTTGATTTTTGCTGTCGCCTGACCTGAGCAGGCCCAGACCCTCATCCCGATTTATATCTGAAATTACCATCAGCATTAAGCAAAATTTAACGCCGCACAAAGATTCGCTAACTCACTTAATATTATAAGATTTTACTCTGGATGAATGCTGCTTATCTCTGGTGGGAAATGAACCTGCATGTTATTTGATTAAGGTGTCGTGCTTAAATTCACCAGCCTTCGGAAAATAAAACATGAAAAAGAGCTTATCTCTCGCATTACTGTTTTCGCTTACCGCATTCACCCAGGGTGCATGGGCACAGCAAACGCTGCGCTTTGGTGTGGACCCTACATTCCCGCCGTTTGAATCTAAGGCGGCTGATGGGTCATTACAGGGTTTTGATATCGATATTGGTAATGCCATCTGTGCTCAGGCAAAGGTGAAGTGCCAATGGGTGCAAATGGGTTTTGATAGCAGCATCCCTGCTCTTCAGGCGAAGAAATTTGATGCCATCCTGTCGGCTATGTCGATGACCGATAAGCGCCGTCAGCAGGTGGCGTTTAGCGACATGTTGTATAACACGCCAAGTGCCCTGCTGGCGCCGGCTGACAGCAAGCTGACGACCGACGTTGCTTCTCTGCGCGGTAAGACCATCGGTGTGGCTCAGGGCACCATCCAGGAAACGTACGCCAAAACTAAATGGGAGTCACAAGGCGTCAAAATCGTCTCGTATCCTAATCAGATGGAAGTCTATCCCGATTTGGTCGCCGGACGTCTTGATGGCAGCCTGGCGAATGCGGTCTCCGCTGAACAGGGATTCCTTACCTCACCGGAAGGCAAGACGTACGCCATTAAAGGAACACTGGTGGATAAAGTCATTTTTGGTGATGGCGTAGGTATTGCGTTACGCAAAGGCGATGAAGCGAATCTGAAGATGATCAACACGGCACTGACTGAGCTTCATAAAAACGGAACTTATGATCAGCTCACTAAAAAGTACTTTAAATTCAAGGTTTATCCCTGATTACTGTTGTGTGACGAATTCGGGAAGGTAGAGACTATGGCATTGCCCGACTACCGCGTTCAGCGTGAACGCTTTCTGGCCGCAGTGGAGCGCAAAGGTGCTGCGATAACCTCATATCGGCATCCTCTTCCGGGTCCGCAGGGCGAAGCGCTATATACGGATGTGGCACGACTGGGACCCGCCAGCGCATCGCGTCTGATGCTGGTCGTCTCTGGCACACATGGCGTTGAAGGCTATTATGGTTCGGATTGTCAGATAGCGTGGCTCAATTCGCTTGATAAAATACCTGCTGACACCGCATTGCTGCTTGTTCATCTGCTCAATCCATGGGGTGCGGCGCATTTACGGCGCGTGAACGAAGACAACATCGACCTCAACCGTAACTTTATCAACTTCAGTCAACCGGTTCCTGATAACCCGGAATATGCGCAGTGGCACGGTATTTATCATGGCGACCGTGTCAGCGCAGACCGGCAACTGGCTGAGGCGATGGACAACGTGGGCTGGCAGTCAGTTAAACGCGTGGTGGAAGCGGGACAATATACGTTTGCAGATGGCTTTTTCTTCGGCGGGCATCAGCCCGGCTGGTCTCATCTTACGATGAAGGCGATCATCGAACAGCATCTCTCGGTTGCAAAAACCATTATCAGCTTCGATCTTCATACCGGCGCTGGCGCATGGGGCCATCCGATGCTGCTCTCAATTGCAGAGCAGCGTTATGCTGCTCACGACTGGGGCAAAGTCATTTACGGGGAGTGGCTGACGTTGTTATTCACCGGTGCCGGACGTGACAGCGTAACGGGCGTGACGGCAACGGCGACCGGATATCTGTCGCAATATCTGCTGACGTCGCTGGCGGAGACGCAAATATTGCCGCTGGTCGTGGAGTGTGGAACTTACGAGGGCCAGGATATGCATCAGCGGGTGCGTGAAGATCACTGGTTGCATCTCTATGGCGAACCCGCCAGTGCGGCAGGTCAGGCAGTGAAGCAACAACTGGTAGAGGGATTCTGGCCCGCCGATGAGGACTGGCGTGCGTTAGTGGCGTTTCGTACGCAGCAGATTTTCCAGCGTGGCTGGCGTGCCCTTACAGACACGCCCCGAGGTTATAATTTGCCGTAGAAAGTCATACGCGCAGTTTCGGATAAAGCAATGTCGGGCTGGGTATTGTAGGCCAGTACCGCCAGCATCCGGGTGACCTCGCCTTCAGTTGGGGTCACCCGGTGCAGTGAATTACGGCCACGAAACAGCACCAAATCCCCGGCATCAATCTCCAGCTCATTAACCGGCTGGCGTTCATCAAGAACGGCTTCAACCCCTGCAAAGTTCATCTCACCGGCATCGGCATCCCGCAAATCTTTCACGTATTGAAATATGCCGCCCGCCAGCGGTTTCTGGACCAGCAAGGTGATAGCAAAGGAGGAGTTGTCGAAGTGCCAGCCCAGCTCCTGTCCGTGAGGCGCATAGTGCAGGTTGATCGAGGAAAGCGGGTCAGCGTAGGGATAGAGCGCGTCCTCACCCAGCACATCGCACAGAAAACGCTGGAACAGGTCATCATTATAAAGCTGACGCAACGGCGAATCGGCAGCGATCAGATCATCAGTAATACAGCCTTTGGTGCTGAGCACATCCCGATTACGCGGGTGATTGGCTGAGAAAGCCTCATCAGGCTTCATCAGATACACATTGTGTTTGCTGCGGGTATGATAGGCCAGATGACGTTGCGCATTGCCCTCTTCGATGATCGCCTCTAAAGCCTGTGGTTTTAAAAACTGACGCAGTACCAGCGCGCCAGACTGGTTTAATTGCTCACGACAGCGTTGACGCCAGCCGTGGTCGGCCAGCGGATGAAGATCGAGACGAACAAGGGAACCAGACATAGCAACATTTCTCACGATGGGCAGGTGTAATGTTACTCTACCTGTCGCCTGCCACACTGCGTAACGATAAAAATTTACTGCCCTGATAAGGAAGCGTTAATGCCTGCCCAAATGCCAAGGTTGCCAAAAATCAGCGTCATACAGTCATTCAAGGTGGCCGCCGAGCTGGGAAGCCTGGCAAAAGCCGCCGCCCAGCTGGCCTTAACGCCGGCGGCGGTCAGTCAGCAGATTCGCCAGCTGGAGGAGCAACTCGGCAGCGCCCTGTTTTTACGCACGCAGAGCGGTGTCATGCTGACCGAAACCGGAAAAGAGTATCTGCGCTATGTCACCGAGGCCTTTGATATCCTGCATCTTGGCCAGCAAAATATTCGCCATGCGGCCAGTGCACCAAAACTCACGGTTTACGCATTACCGGCGCTGGCATCCAAATGGCTTTTGCCTCAACTGTCGAGCTGGCGCGATCATTGCCCGAATATTGATCTCTCATTACATGGCACGCATTCTCAGGTCGATTTCACCGCCATGCCCGCTGATTTCGTGATCTGTTTCGGTGAAGATCGTTACCCGCAACTGGATAAGCTGAAACTGTTTCATGATGAGGTGCTGCCGGTGGCAAGTCCGGCGCTGCTGCAACGCTTTGCGCCGGAAACGGTTCTGAGTCAGGCACCGCTGATCCATCTCGACTGGGGAAATGAAGGCCGTTTTCTGCCGGACTGGCCGGGTTGGTTTCAGACCAAAGGCATGGACGAACCGCTGCCGCAGCCCGCCTTTAGTTTTAATCTGACTTCACTGGCGATTGATGCGGCTGTTGCGGGTATGGGATTGCTGCTGGGACAACGACGCCTTATCGCGCCCGAACTGGCGCGTGGCGATTTGGTGGTAGTGGATGATCTTTGCCTGCCACTGAGCAAACCCTATTTCCTCGCCTGGCCACAACGCACGATGAGCCAGCCTGGCAGTGAAGCACTGATCGGCTGGTTAAACGAACAGGCTGCAGGTCGCTGATAGCCGGTGAACGTAAATGCCTGCGCCCGCCAGAGGTAACCGCCGGCGGGCGCAGGATAGGATTGTCACACCTTTATGTCACTACGCTATAAGCATCGTTACGCATTGTCCTCAGTGATGACTGCCACGCGCTGCCCTGCACGGACTGCGCTGCCTGGCTGTACGCTGACCTGCTGAACAATACCATCGCACGGGGCCAGAAGCGGGATCTCCATCTTCATCGACTCCAGCACGACCAGGACATCCCCTTCCCGAACCCTGCTGCCCGCCGTCGCCTGTACCTGCCATAAATTGCCGGATACCGGGCTTTCAACCCCCTGCTCACCCGGCTGCAGCGGTGCATCGCCGCCTTCATCCGCCACCGTTTCCTGACTGTCGAAATGCGCCTGGCCGCTGGCTATCCAGCGATCCCGTTCAGCATTGAATGCGTTTTGCTGATGATCGCGAAACTCGCCGATACTCTCCGCTTCACGCATGAGGAAGTCCTGATACTCCGCCAGCCGCAGCGTGCTGTGCTCAATACGCAGCGGATAACGACCAAGTGGAAAATCGCGGCGAATCTGCAACAGTTCCTCCGCAGAGACCGGATAAAAATGGATCTGATCAAAGAAGCGCAATAGCCAGGGTTTGCCACCGAAATCGGCGACTTCATGATAGCGATTCCACATCTGCAGTGTGCGCCCCACAAACTGATAACCACCCGGCCCCTCCATGCCATACACACACAGGTACGCGCCGCCGATGCCAACCGAGTTTTCCGCCGTCCAGGTGCGGGCCGGATTATATTTCGTCGTCACCAGGCGATGGCGAGGATCCAGTGGCGTGGCGACTGGCGCACCCAGATAGACATCACCCAGCCCCATTACCAGATAGCTGGCGTCAAACACCGTGTTCCAGACGGCCTGCTCATCCGGCAGATCGTTTATCCGGCGGATAAACTCAAGGTTACTCGGGCACCATGGCGCGTCCGGGCGCACGGTAGTCATATATTTTTCGATGGCTTTCTGACAGGCTGGGTCGTCCCAGGAGAGCGGCAGATGCACCACGCGTGTGGGCACCTGCAGGTCATCACTCATGCAGACCGTCTCCCACTCACCCCGCACCCACGTCAGCAGTACGTCAAGCGTGAGCGTTTCCGGCTGGAAGTGGATTTGCAGCGAGCGAATTCCCGGCGTGATATCAATTATGCCGTTACGGCCCTGCGCTTCCAGCGCCTGCATTAATGCATGAATGCGAAAACGCAGCACCAGATCCAGCTCCGGCTCGCCGGCCTCCAGCAGCAGATGCGTATCGCCAGAGAGACGCGCCACCAGACGTTTATCCGCTTCGCCGCAGGTCATTACGATGGGCGACGTCAGCGGCGCAGGCTGCCACGCTGTCTCCTGTGGCTTAAGCGTTGCGAGCTCGCTGCGACGGCTCTGGGCCAGTCTCCGCGCGGTCGGGATATCCACCGCTACAAACTGCACTTTGTCACCGGCTTTGAGCTGTCCCAGTTGCCACAGATCCGCTTCAATGACCGTCACCGGACAGACAAACCCGCCGAGACTCGGGCCATCCGGCCCCAGGATTACCGGCATATCGCCGGTAAAATCGACTGCGCCGATGGCGTAAGGGTTGTCATGAATATTCGAGGGATGCAGCCCTGCCTCACCGCCGCTGTCGCGGGTCCAGATCGGCTTTGGCCCAATCAGACGCACGCCGGTGCGGCTTGAGTTAAAGTGCACTTCCCATTCTGTGGCAAAGAAGGTCGCGATATAATCCGGCGCAAAGAACTCTGGTGCACCGTGAGGGCCATAAATGACATGCAGTGTGCGTACTTTGGCGAGATCTGTGCGCAGTGCAGCGGGCAGTTCTGCGCCGTCTGGGATTGCGGCTTGCGGAGCAAGATGCAGCACGTCACCGCTACGCAGCGCACGTCCCGCGTGTCCGCCAAACTGGCCCAGAGTAAAGGTGCTTTTGCTGCCCAGATAGTCAGGCACCTGAATGCCACCACGCAGGCAGAGATAGCTTCTGACGCCCTCGGCTTTCATCGCGCCCAGCTTCAGGGTCGAGCCAGCCGGGATGGTAAATGCAGAGTCCATCGCCTGTTCAACACCATCCAGCGTAACACTCAGCGATGCGCCACAAATCACCGCCTGAATCTCTGTATTAAATTTCAGTGTGGGTCCGTTGAGAGTGATCTCCAGCGCGGCGTCACCTTCTGCATTGCCCAGTAGTCGGTTGCCGAGACGCAGAGCACGATCATCCATCGGTCCCGACGGCGGCACGCCGACCGCCCAGTATCCCAGACGTCCGGGATAATCCTGAACACTCGTCTGGGTTCCGGCACTCAGCACTTCAACCGTTGCCGCCTGATAGCTGAGTTGCTCCAGGCAGCGGGTCCAGGGTTCCCCCGCTGTGAAGGGAGAAAAAGCTAAAATCTGTAACAGATAGAGGCGGTTGGTTTCAACACCATAGAGACGGGTTTCCGCGAGTGCCTGTGCCAGGGTCGCGATGGCTTCATCGCGTGTCGGTCGCCAGGCGATGGCTTTTGCCAGCATCGGGTCGAAGAATGGCGGAACTTCGCACCCCGCCTCCACCCAGCGGTCAATGCGCAGGTTTTTACCGTCTGCCGCCGGAAAGGCGACCTCGGTTAACAGGCCAGGCGATGGCTGGAACTGGCGGCCCGGATCTTCCGCATAGATTCGTGCCTGAACGGCATGGCCCTGTGGATTCAGCGTGGCGGCTAAAGCAGTCAGTGAGGGGAGATCGCCCGCGGCCAGTTCAATCATCCACTTCACCAGATCAACGCCCCAGACCTGCTCTGTCACGCCATGTTCAACCTGCAGGCGCGTATTCACTTCGAGGAAATAGAATTGCTGCGCCGCGCTGTCATAAACAAACTCCACTGTGCCGGCGCTGCGGTAATTCACCGCTTTTCCCAGGGCGATGGCCGCCGAACACAAGGCCTCAGCCATGCCTGCGGGCAGATTCGGGGCTGGCGTCTCTTCAATCACTTTCTGATTACGTCGCTGAATCGAGCAGTCGCGGACGCCCAGCGCGATGACCTCGCCCTTGCCGTCACCAAATATCTGCACTTCAAGATGCCGGGCACGTTCGATATATTTTTCGAGAAACACCCCGGCATCGCTGAAGTTGTTCTGGCCCAGCCGCTGTACGGTTTCAAACGCATCTGACAGCGCCTGCGCATCACGACAGACGCGCATACCAATGCCGCCGCCGCCCGCTGTGCTTTTGAGCATCACCGGATAGCCAACACTCTCTGCGGCATGATGCGCTTCGCTGACATCTGCCAGTAATTCACTGCCTTCCAGCAACGGCACGCCTTCTGCTCTCGCCAGTTCGCGGGCGGTGTGCTTCAGGCCAAACGTCCGCAGCTGCTGAGGCGCAGGACCGACAAAAATCAGTCCCGCAGCTTCACACGCTTCGGCGAAGGCGGCGTTTTCTGACAGGAAACCGTAGCCAGGATGAATCGCTTTGGCCCCGCTTTGCTTCGCGGCGGCGATAATTTTATCCGTCAACAGATAAGTTTGTGCGGCAGGCCCCTCGCCCAGGCTCAGCGCCACATCGGCTTCGCGGATATGTAAACTGCTCAGGTCAGCTTCGGAGTAAACAGCAACGCCTTTCACCTGCATGGCACGCAGCGTGCGCAGAATACGACAGGCGATAGCACCGCGATTGGCAATCAGTAAGGTATCAAACATAAGCGAACTCTCAGGGATGCGGGTCGTCCCGCAACATTCGATATTCCCTGGGGCCGTCCCCGGGGCTGACTGGCTCAAAACGTGCGGCCGGCAATATGCTCAGCCTCAGCAGGCTGGCTTAGTTCCAGACCAGCACTTCGGCGGGTGTCGGGTTCCAGCCGTTGCAGGGGTTGTTCAGCTGCGGACAGTTGGAGATCAGCACCATCACGTTACACGCCGCCACCAGTTCAACGTATTTGCCGGGCGCAGATAACCCATCCTCAAACGTCAGGCCGCCTTCGGGTGTCACCGGAACGTTCATAAAAAAGTTGATGTTGGCGCCGATATCGCGCTTATGCAGACGACCATCGTGCAGGCAGGCGCAAAGGAAATTATCCCGACAGCTGTGCATATAGCGCTTATCCTGGGCATAGCGCACAGTGTTGCTCTCCTGCGAGCAGGCACCGCCGAGGGTATCGTGGCGACCACAGGTATCAGCAACGATCGTCAGCAGCGGATTACCCAGATTTGAATAGAGTACGCTGCCGGTAGTCAGATAGACTTTTCCCTGACGACGCAGAGTGCGCTGAGGATCGTAGCGTTCCCGCGGGTTATCAGTGTTATAGAAAAGAGTATCAATCGCCTGATTGCCTTCGAGATCGAGCAGGCGCAGCGTTTGCCCTTTTTTCACTTCAAACAACCACGGCTCGCCTGCCGGGATCTCGTGGCGATAGACAGCATCTTCAGGACGACGATCAGAGTGGATTAGTGTCATCGCAGCCTCCTTACAGGGCAAAAAATTGGGTATTTTGAAATGCGCGCTGGTTTTCACCGCGAGTGACCATTGCTTTGCTCACAGTCTGCATATCGTCAGCCTGATACCAGCTCAGCTGGACCGGGCGCGGAAGATAGTCCGTGGCGGGATCCTGCGGATGTGGCACCGCCGTCAGCACCATCAGCACGTCCATCGGCGCATAGAGTTCGACGAAGTCGCCTGCCTGGCTGTTGCGCGCGCTGAACCGAACGCGGCCCTCTTCATCCACTGTGACCTTGCTGAAAAAGTTGACGACCATCAGCAGGTCTTCCAGGCCCAGATCCCATTTGCCCATTTCCACCAGCAGATTATCTGTACCGTTGCGATAGAAGCCGTTGCGCAATTCCTGGTAGCGGCCTGTTCCATACTTATCCTGTGTTTCAGCCGCGTTGAGTACGCCGCCAAACGGGTCGTGCCAGCCACAGCTATCCGCGACGATTGCAGCCATCACACGTCCCATGTCTGAATAGAAACAGTGACCGGTGGTCAGGTGCGCGGTGTGCTGACCTTTCAGGGTATCAGGCAGATTCAGCCGTTCACTTTTCTCGTGCGGATTGAGCATCATCATGCTGACGTTCGCGCCGCCCTCGATGTCGGTCAGGCGCAGAATCTGCCCTTTACGCAGAATCAGCGAGGTATGCGCTCCGCCTGGCAGCAGCTCTTCGCGCAGGCTCGGGGCTGAATGAAAAAGTTCTGTCATTGAGCGATCTCCTTAAGGGGATAAATGTTGTTTTTGCTGCCGGTGGCCAACTGAGAGAGGCGCGTTTCATTGAGCGGGATGTCATAAGTGATACGCGCGCCCCATGCATTGGGGGCCTGTGGATCGATTCGCACTTTGTCGAACACCAGCAGCCTGGTACCCAGATTGAAGCCTTCGGCCAGATCGTGCGTGACCATAAACACCGTCATTCGGGTTTCGCTCCAGAGCTGCAGCAGCAGTGCATGCATATCTTTGCGAATGCCGGGATCCAGTGCGCCAAACGGCTCATCCAGCAGCAGCACGCGCGGCTGCATCACAAATGCCTGAGCAATCGCCAGTCGCTGCTGCATTCCGCCGGAAAGCTGAGCCGGATATTTATCCAGTGAATGGCCCAGACCGACTTTCTCCAGCATCTGTTTTGCCTGTTCACGGGCCTGACGTTTCCCTGCGCCAAAAAGCCGCCCGGTAAAAGGTGAAGCCGGAAGTTCGAGGCCAATGGCGACGTTATCCAGCACGTTGAGATGGGGGAAAACCGAATAGCGTTGAAACACCACGCCACGGCTGCGATCGGGCTCCGCGGAAAGCTGCTCGCCATCCAGCGTGATCGACCCTCGCGTTGGTTTTTCCTGACCAAGCAGCAGGCGTAAAAATGTCGACTTACCGCAGCCGGAAGCGCCCACCAGCGAGCAGAACTCACCCTCTTTCACCTGCAGATTGATGCGTTCCAGCACCACGTGGTCGCCATACTCCTGCCAGATATTTTTGATATCGATAAAACTCATTCCCGGCCTCCTTCCGCCCAGGGGAAACAGGCTTTGTGCAGCTGACGCAGCGCGAGATCCATCAACCACGCCAGCAGCGTGATCCAGATGACATACGGAATAATGACATCCATCGCCATATAGCGGCGGACCAGGAAAATGCGGTATCCCAGCCCGGCGGTCGCGGAAATGGCCTCAGCGGAGATCAAAAAGAGCCACGCGGATCCCAGCAGCAGACGCAGTGAGGTGATCAGCCGTGATAAGAGTTGCGGCAGCACGACCCGCAGCACCACCGTCCAGCTGTTCGCCCCCAGGGTTTGTGCTTTAATAAACAGCTCCGCGGGGATTTCCCTGGCCCGGTGTTCCAGATCGCGCGCCAGCATGGGTGTAATGCCGATAACGATCAGCATTACTTTTGACAGCTCATCCAGCCCGAAGACGATAAACAACATCGGCAGCAGCGCCAGCGGCGGGATCATCGACACGACGGTCATGAACGGTGACAGCGCCGCGCGGGTCATCGGGAAAACGCCCGCCGCAATCCCGATGCAGAGACCAATGAGCGACGAGATCGCCAGGCCTGTCAGTAAACGACTTAAACTAATCCATGTATCCACCCACAGCAGATACTCCCCGCTGCGCTTGTCCGGGGTAAACGCCATCCGGTCTATGGCCGCAATCATCTGCGACAGGCCGGGCAGCAGTTTGTCCTGAGGATTCGCTTCCAGACGCACCGCCGAACTGATAAACCAGACGGCGATTAGCAATACAAAAGGTAACAGCATCAGCGTCAGGCGTATTCCCTGCCGGGGATAGCGGTTGATGTGGCGCATGGCAAAAACTCCTGATATCGGTGATTACAGCTTGCCCGCGGCGGCCATCTTCAGATAGCTGTCGTCGAAGCGCAGTTTGATGTTTGCTGTATCACCGACGGTGATGTTGCCGGGGAAGCTCATGCCGATGAAGTCGGCACTTTGTGCGCCCTCGCCCAGTAATCCCTTATCAAAGGAGAATGCGGCGACGCGCTGCATGGTTTTCGCCAGATCGGGAGAAGAGACAAATGTCTCGGTTTCGGCAGGCGTCCAGAACAGATGGGTGGTTTTCAGCTGCGCCTTGTATCCGGCGAGGTCAGTACCGGAATCGGCGGCCATTGCACTCAGCGCCTGCGTATCTCCAGACTGCATTTTCGCCATCATCTCAAACCAGGCGCCGGTCAGCGCCTTGCCTAGCGCGGGGTTGTCTTTCAGGGTGTCGGTATTGACTACCATCATATCAATCAATTCGCCCGGCACGGCCGAGGAGCTGAACACTTCAGTGGTTTGCGGCGTTTTCTTGATCACCGAGAGCTGCGGGTTCCAGGCCACGGCGGCTTTGACGTTGCTGGTGCCGAAAGCTGAAACGATATCTGCATCGGAGGTGTTCACAACTTTGACATCTTTCTCCTGCAGTCCGGCTTTTTCCAGCCCGCGAACCAGCAGGTAATGCGACACCGACAGCGCAGGAAGATAGACTGACATTCCTTTCAGATCGCTGAGTTTCTTATTTTCCCCTTTCAGCACCACACCGTCGTTGCCATCGGAATAGCTGCCGGTGATCAGCGCCGTCGAGTCAACGCCACCTGCCGCAGGAATGGTCAGCGCATCCATGTTCGTCATGGTGCAACCATCAAACTGTCCTGCGGTGTACTGGTTAATTGACTCGATATAATCGTTGAGCTGGGTGATATGAATTTTAATGCCATATTTGCTGGCCCATTTATCAATGATCTTCTCATTGCTGATGGTGCCCCACGGCATCCAGCCTGCGTAAATGGTCCAGCAGATGTTGAACTCTTTTTTGACTGCGGCGGAAGACGGCGCGCTGACCAGCAGCGCCAGAGACATAACAAGCGTCAGGAGTGGTGATTTCTTCATGGTTGACCTCTGGTTGGCACAAAAAAACGGGAGCAGCGCAAGACACCAGATGGTGCCGCTGTCTCCCGGGCTTTTGTCCCGCCGTGTAACCTCGCAGAGGTCGCCAGCTCTCGGACCAGCCATTCACCTGCGTGAACCGGAACCCTAGCCAGCTATTTCAATCAATTGTGTCTGACGCTGCTTACTGCTAAGAGTCAGGCAAATGGCGTGCCAGAAATTAAATACTGAAATATCAGCAAAATAGACGAGACAAAATCTATGAGGCACCGCGATGGTGAGCCAGTAACGGGCGTTGCACATAATCAGTGCTGAGATGAAAGGCACAATAAAATTTTGACGTACGCCCTTTTGATTATTCCTTCAAAATATGAGGAGTAACCCAGACGGTGACGTCTGCTACGTATCGCTATATAATTATCTGTATAACGATTTTCGAGGAGAGTTAATGAAGCGCTTCTGGCAGGCATGCACACTGAGTTTACTTATACTCCTTCCACTCTCTTCTCATGCGTCACGCCAGATAACCGATCAGACTGGCCGTCAGGTCACGATTCCAGACCATGTTGATCGCGTCGTGGTGCTTCAGCATCAGACGCTGAATCTGCTGGTGCAGATGAACGCCACGGATAAAATTGTGGGTGTAATGGCGAACTGGAAGCAGCAGCTTGGCGATAGCTATGCCCGTCTGGCACCCGAGCTAAACCAGAAAACCACGCTGGGCGATCTGACGCATGTCGATCCCGAAAAACTGGTGGCGCTGCATCCGCAGGTGGTTTTTGTCACCAACTATGCGCCGCATGAGATGATCGACAGCATTACTGCACTGGGCATTCCGGTGGTTGCTATCTCGCTGCGTCATGACCAGCCGGGAGAAAAGGCCAAAATGAATCCGACCCTCAGCGATGAGGAGATAGCCTATGACAAAGGGCTGCGGGAAGGTATTACGCTTATCGGCGAGATCATCAATAAACCTGAAGAAGCGAAAGCACTGATTGAGGCTACCGATCAGGGCCGCAAAATCGTCAGCGGTCGCCTCCGGGATATTCCGGCGGATAAACGTATTCGCGCTTATATGGCTAATCCGGATCTCACCACCTACGGCTCCGGCAAGTATACCGGGCTGATGATGCTGCATGCTGGGGCGGTCAACGTCGCTGCGGCGACCGTAAAAGGTTTTAAAACCGTGTCTATGGAGCAGGTGATCGCCTGGAATCCACAGGTGATTTTTGTGCAGGATCGTTATCCCTCAGTCGTCAATGAAATCAACAGTTCACCGCAATGGCAGACGATTGACGCAGTCAAACATCATCGCGTTTATTTAATGCCGGATTACGCCAAAGCCTGGGGCTACCCAATGCCTGAAGCGATGGGGCTCGGCGAATTGTGGATGGCAAAAAAACTCTATCCGCAGAAGTTTACAGATATAAACATGAATAAGCTGGCTAACAGGTGGTATCAACGCTTCTATCGCACCACTTATCAGGGACCAGAGTGATGCGCGTACTGGCGGCGGGTAGCCTGAAAACGGTCTGGCCTGCAATGATGGCGCACTTCCCTCATCCTGTCGAAACCCACTTTGGTCCTGCCGGCTTGCTCCGCGAACGGATCGAGGCGGGTGAGCGCTGTGACCTCTTTGCTTCAGCCAGTGAGGAGCATCCACAGAGGCTGCTGGCTGCCGGGCGAGCTCTGGCGCTGATGTCGTTTGCGACCAATAAGCTCTGCCTCACGGTGCGCAGTGATTGCATTCAGGCGGGTGATGACTGGTATCAGCTGCTCACACGAGACTCGCTGCGAATCGCAACCTCTACGCCATTAGCCGATCCTTCAGGCGATTATGCTCAGGTTCTTTTTGCCCGGATGGGCCCGGCCGGAGAGGCCGTGCGCCAGCGCGCACAAACGGTGGTGGGCGGACGTGACTCAGCAGTCATTCCCGCAGGCAAGCTGGCGGCGGAGTGGATTATCCAGAGTGATCAGGCGGATCTGTTTATCGGCTACGCCAGCTATCGAAAAGCCCTGAGCCAGATTGCCGGCCTGCGGGTAATTGATATCCCCGAGGCTTTTAATCCTGTTGCGCGTTATGCCTGTGCCGTAATCACGTCTGAGGCAGGACAACTGGCTGCATTTTTAAGATCGGAACCGGCAAAAGCAGTACTTCGGGAAGCGGGGTTTGGTTGTGATTGAAAGACCCCTATTGTTCGCAACCTGGAGCCTTGTCACTTTCACTTCAGGCGTGTAAGCAATCGCGAAGGCGAAATGGATTCGGTCTGCAGAGTGGCAGCATGGCAGTATTTTACGTTGCCGTGCTGCTTCAGGATTTAAAATTCCGCTGGCTCACCCGGCAATGGCTCGGTTAACTCCTGCCCTTTTACACCCGCATAGGTAATCACCAGTTCAGCTGGCTCATTCAGGGTATAGCCCCGATGCGCACTATTAACCGTCTCATTGAGGGCTTCACCTGCATGGAAAGTTCGTTGCTCACCGCTCTCTTTATCTTCCACGATCAGTGTGCCGGAAAGAATAAACGCCGCATTTGGCATGGGATGGGTGTGCCAGGGCAATGACGTGTGGGCAGGCAGTGACAGCCGCATGACGGTCAGTTCTGGTTCGCCAGCAGGATAGGCTTCGATAACTTCACCGTTCCACGCCTGACTGCTGCGCATCACTTCAACTGCGTTGATCCCGCTATCTTGCTTTGACATGGTTAATCCCTGTTAATAATCAATAAAATGCCAGTAACGACCCATGACTAAGCGTAGAAGAAAATCACATGGCTGCGTAATACGCGGGCACACAGAAGATTTCATCCAGCAAAATCAGTAATCCAGGCAACCCATTATTGAAAGGTAAGAAGCTGGTCAATTTATGTTCGAATTACGCGTTGTGGTTATAAGATATATTCCGGCGTCAGTACGCAACCTGTGATTTCTGTATTATCTTTGATTCCATCTACTACCTGAGGGATTTCTGATAATGAAAGGTCTGTTTACGGCATTACTTGCCAGTTCTGTTTTATTATTGTCCGCCTGCTCAAAAGATGACGATAACAAAGTTAAAGTCGCGATCAATACCGGCCCGGACGAAGCGATCTGGCAGGTGGTACAGCAGGTTGCTAAAGATAAATACAAACTTGATGTTGAAGTGCTTAACTTCAATGATTATGTGCTGCCAAATGAAGCGCTGAATAACAAAGAAGTCGATGCCAATGCGTTCCAGAGCCTGCCGTATCTTGAGTCTCAGTCTAAAGAGCGCGGCTATAAATTTGCTGTAGTCGGCAAGACATTCGTTTTCCCGATTGCGGCTTATTCGCACAAAATCAAAAACATCAGTGAACTACAGAATGGCGCCACGATCACCATTTCTAATGAAGCCACTACGCTGGGACGCAGCCTGCTGCTTCTGCAGGCGCAGGGCCTGATTAAACTGAAAGACGGAGTGGGATATTTACCGACTTCGCTGGATATCGTCGAAAACCCAAAAAATCTGAAGCTGGTTGAGGTGGACACGCCCCAGCTGACCCGCACGTTAGATGATCCCAATGTAAGCCTGTCGATTATCAATACTAACTTCTCGGCTCAGGCTGGATTATCAGCACACCGCGATGGCTTATTCATGGAGAGTGCCTCATCGCCTTACGTGAATGCACTGGTATCTCGTGAAGATAATAAAGACAGCGATAAAATTCAGAAGTTAAAGGCTGCGCTGCAGTCACCTGAAGTCGCGGCAAAAGCAGAAGAAGTTTATAAAGGTGATGCGATTAAAGGCTGGTAATTCATCCTGCAATCCATAACGTCGAAAAAGGCCGCACTCTGTCGCGGCCTTTTTTGTCTCTGTATTTCAAGCCAGGCTTCAGTTATCGGTACATTTTATATATTTGTCCCTCTGCTCCGCCTGCTAAATCAAAGGCGCGGTTATGCGGCTGCGCCTTTAAGTTGAGCAGAAAGATGACCTGCCCAAAGGCTGGCGACCCATTTCACCCCTTTCGACGTAAAGCGAGCCTGAGAGAACGCGTGCTGGTTTTCGCCCGTGCCGGAGTGCAGCGTAAAATAGCCCGCCTGAAGATGGTAGTGCTGCGGGGTAAGTGTTCCCCTGGCACGATACATGATGTTTCGCTCCAGCAGGAACTGGCGGAACGCGGGTTCTTTCACTTTTAACATTTTGCAGAGCTGACGAAAGCCAAGACTCTCATCAACCTCAACGAAATTATCGAAGAACGCTGCCTTGGGTGCTGAGAGAGCCAGTTGCTGCTCAGCCGCCTGACGCTGTTCGAATTGCTCGGCCCAGGCGCGAGCCGCTTCAGCCGGGTTAGTGAAGTCAGGGAGATGTGAGGTTTTTTCGCGATCCTGCCAGCGATCCAGCACCTCAGCTGTGAAGCCTGGCGACAGGCGTGCCACGGCCAGCAGCGAGTCTCGCTTGTTGAGACGGTACTCCTGACGCACTTCCCCTTCCCGCTCATATTCATTCACGCTAAGTGGCTGGGAGAGACGCGCGGCCGTCTCCAGACTTTTGATTAAACGCTTCACTTCTCCATGTGTGATACCGGTCATCTGAGCCAGCTCACGACTGCTCATTGTGACCGATTGTTCCAGAGACCTGAGGCTTTCAGTCGATATCATCATGGATTCACCCCTCACTATCGCTTCCAATACCCGGCGGGCAGTCCATTTATTATACAAATACCTGTTCGGATATCCAGTATTTTATTTAAACAATTCCGTCACTGGAAGCGGTTACGCAGATCAGGCAATAAGAGGTGGGTGTTGAACGGATAAGTGCGATGGCGTTGAGATTGTCAGCGCGTTATCCGCCTTTGCTGCAGCATATGAGGGTAATTTTCCCTTTGGTTATTTACATATAATCACAATGGTGGACACAGAATCTTTACATTACAGTATAGTGATGATTGTCAGCAGGTTAGTTGCCTGCCAGACTCACTATTTTGATTCGGGGTGCAGGGGCGCAAGCTGGCTCGTTACCACTGGATGTCACCTATAAATGGAGAAAGTCATGCAGCCGTTGAAAGTCGCCTTTATTAAAGCCAACTGGCACAGCGAAATCGTTTCGCAGGTTCTGACAGGATTTGAACAGGAACTGGAGAGCCGTGGGACCTCATACGAAATGAAAACCTGGGATGTGCCAGGGGCTTTTGAAATGCCGTTACTGGCGCAACGCCTTGCGCAGACCGGCAATTTTGATGCCATTGTCTGTGCAGCACTGGTGGTAGATGGTGGCATCTATCGTCATGATTTTGTCGCCCAGGCCGTGGTCAGTGGTCTGATGCAGGCGCAGCTGGCAACCAATGTGCCGGTTTTCTCCGTTTCCCTTACGCCACATAATTTCCAGCCTTCAGCCGAGTTTATCGACTTCTATACACAGCACTTCGTGAAAAAGGGTCAGGAAGCGGCACGTGCTGTCTGCCAGATTCACGCTCTCGAACTCTGATCATCCCGAATAATGATGGGGCTGCAGCCTGCGCGATAAAAGGAAACAACATTGGAAAATTCACGTCCGCCTCTACCGCCCTTTACCCGGCCTGAACAGGCAATTGAAAAAGTCCGTCTGGCCGAGGATGGCTGGAACAGCCGTGATGCTGAGCGGGTCTCTCTGGCCTATTCAGCGGATAGCCAATGGCGTAATCGCGATACCTTCCTGACCGGCCGGGCAGAAATTGTCGCTTTCCTTCAGCAAAAATGGCAGCGGGAGCAGGAATATCGGCTGATTAAGGAGCTGTGGAGTTTTGACCAGAACCGGATTGCGGTTCGGTTTGCTTATGAATGGCATGACGAGCAGCGTCAGTGGTATCGCTCCTATGGCAACGAGAACTGGGCCTTTGACGAGCAGGGATTAATGATGCAGCGCTTTGCCAGCATCAACGATCTTAAAATCGATGAAAAACAGCGATTGTTTCACTGGCCACAGGGGCGGCGTCCGGACGACCACCCCTCGTTGAGTGAGCTCGGTTTATAGTGTGAACGTACCAGCGGAGAGCGCGGCTCTCCGCCGTCATCAAATCAGCCCTGCACACCCTTATTTTCGACAAAGGTGGCTTTGCTGTTTGTAACCGTGTAAGCCACTTTTTTGACATCCTCAGGTGACGTGGTCACTTCTACAGGTGCGATTGTCACTCGACCCATACCAAACAGGGTTGGCACATAGCCGCCAATCTGGTGCTTTCCGGCAGGAACGTGCAGCAGCATGCTTTCGCCATTAGGTAATCTGCCGGCGTCTTTGCCATCTACGGTCAGGAACACACTGGAGCCATCATCTGCACGGGTCTTGATGTGTGAGACATCAATCTGCGTCGGACCAGCCGCAAATTCATCTGGCGCATCGCTGGCGGCATGTTTCGCACAACCAGTCAGTACAGCCGCAACCGTTACCACGGCGAGAGTAAAACGATAACGCATGGGACACTCTTTCTCCTGATCATCAGAACCCGCTATTTTAACGATTTGCCGGGTGGATGTAAGGGGTTAAGCAGTCAGCATGCTCTTAAAAAGGTAACAGGAGATCCGTTCCCGGTATATTTGCGTAAAGAATCTTTACTGAATAAATACACAGTTCTTTTCAAACGGTCCTGGACACTTTTAACTCTCTGATCATCATGAATTTACCGTCAGAATAATTACGAATAAGCGAAGCGTCACGCGGCTTTCTCGCCGATTTTACACGGCTTTTCCCTGTTAATTCGCTGTTATAAGGTTCATAGTAGCTACTCATCCCCGGTTCAATACGGCGGCCTTTCCCTCAACAGAGGGCACGATATGCATTCTTTTACTACCGATACTATTTGCGCATTAACGGGTACGCATCCGGCTAATCTTAAGCGCTGGATTAAACAGGGTTTACTGACGGCGCAGCAGAATCCCGACATCTGGAACGATGATCATCTCAGCGAAATCTATGCCTTAGTGGGATTAACTGCTACTGGCGCGACGCCTGAAGAGATCAGAGAGGGACAGCTGGCCGCATCAACGGTCACGACCTATGGCTGGGCAGCGCGTAAAGGCGACATGCTCTGGCAGCTTGAATTTGGCACACCCTTGTCGCTTGCCCGTCAGATGCACAACATGTCCAGCAACTACAGTGGTGATGATTTTATCATCAATCTTTTGCGACCTCTGAGCGTCTGGCTTCATGCCGATCAGCGTCAGGGTGCATCGCGACGCCTGGCGCGTTTTGAGCAATCTGTGCAGCAGCAGGCGGATAAAGTGATGCGCCTCTCATCGCGAAATAAATCATCAGTCCCTTTATTTCTGGAAGCGGTGAGTGTTCTGGATAAGACTGAAATCTGGCTCGAAGCGATTCGTCTTACTGCCATGGGCTTTAATGTCGAGGTGGATTCACATGCAAGTGGAGAACCTGCACTTAAGACCGAGCTTTACCAGCATCATGTCATGTGGTGTGGTGCCGGGATTTCTCAGGAAATGCAGGACTACTTTGAACAGCAGCATCAGAATGGTCACCCGGTAATGCTCAGCGGCCCGGATCGTAACCTGCATTACTTCCACTCTTCTGCATCATCAGCTGCCTGAAGCAGGCAGCCCTCCATTTCCCTTTTTTTCTTCCACCGCCGGTAAATTTTTTTTCGTTAAGAATCTCATAAGCTGGCTCCGTATACTGGTGCCACGATTCTGACTCATTGACGAGACGATAATGAAAAAGACCTTACTGACCTTCTGCCTCTATCTGTTACCACTTAGTTTTACTGTTGCTCATGCGGCCACGGCCCTGACAGGGTGTGCCGCCAAAAAGCAGGCGATCGAAACTCAGCTCTCTTATGCGCGCCAGCATAATAATACCCATCAGGTTGCTGGCCTTGAAAAGGCGCTGCGCGAAGTCGATCAGCACTGTAGCGAAAGCAGCCTGTCAAAGGAACGCCACGAAAAAGTGACAGAGAAAAAGCGCGAAGTACAGGAACGGGAACAGGAACTGGCAAAAGCAAAAGCAGAAGGACGCAGCGCCAGCAAGATCCAGAAGCGTGAAGATAAACTGGCCGAAGCGCGTCAGGAACTGAATGAAGCTGAACAGGCCCTGAGCCGTTAACCATCTTTTGGGTCAGCCCTTTTACTGGCCCGCTATTTTTGTCTTTTCTGCACGACTCCCTCCCTCTTTTCTAAATCACTGATTAGCCAGCGCTATTAGCGCATGACTCATTACTTTATGTAATCCTTTGATTACTTATTCTCATGCACTTAATTGGTGCAACAAAGTCAACACAGATGCGATCAATTATTTAACTTTTTGAGCACCCTCAAAGAATTGAAAGATAGCGATATTTCCCGCCCTATGCATTGAATACGCACTTAAGCCGCATCATTATTCGCATTAAGCCAGTAACTATAACTAATCTATGCACTCGGGTTGCCCCAAAACAGGGCGTCGCTGCACGTCAGCATGCCTGGCACCGCATCTTATTTGTTTCAGGAGTGTTAGATTATGTCCGCGCAATACACTGCGTTTAACGTCCACGGCTCCACACAATAAATAACTTCATTAAGAAAGGTTTTTTATGGATAAGTTATCTTATGCGTCTGAAAGTAGCACATCTGCCTGGTCCACCTATCTGCAACAAATCGACCGGGTTGCGCCTTATCTGGGCGATCTTTCACGTTGGATAGATACTTTGCGTCATCCAAAACGTGCGTTGATTGTTGATATTCCTCTCCAGATGGATGATGGCTCAATTCGCCACTTCGAAGGCTATCGCGTTCAGCACAACCTGTCGCGCGGGCCAGGTAAAGGCGGTATTCGCTACCATCCGGACGTCGACCTTAATGAAGTCATGGCCCTTTCCGCCTGGATGACCATCAAGTGTGCGGCAGTTAACCTGCCCTATGGTGGTGCCAAAGGGGGTATTCGCGTTGATCCTTTCAAACTGTCCGATGGCGAACTTGAGCGACTGACCCGCCGTTATACCAGCGAGATCGGCATTATAATCGGGCCGCAGAAAGATATTCCGGCACCGGATGTTGGCACCAACAGCAAAGTGATGGCATGGATGATGGATACCTACTCCATGAACCACGGTACAACGATCACCGGCGTCGTCACGGGTAAACCTATTCATCTGGGCGGTTCACTGGGACGTGAAAAAGCCACCGGTCGCGGCGTATTCATTACCGGACGCGAAGTGGCGCGTCGTGCCGGTATCGAAATTGAAGGCGCGCGCGTTGCGGTTCAGGGCTTTGGTAACGTGGGTAGCGAAGCAGCACGCCTGTTTGAAGAGGCTGGCGCACGCGTGGTCGTGATTCAGGATCATACCGCCACGCTGTTTAACGCCGATGGTATCAATATGGCCGCGCTGACTGAATGGCAGATCGCCAATAAGCAGATTGCCGGCTTCCCGGGTGCTCAGAATATTGATAAAGAGGCGTTCTGGACCACCGGGATGGATATTCTGATTCCGGCAGCACTGGAAGGACAGATTACCCGCGAGCGTGCTGAAGTCCTGAGTTGCAAAATCGTGCTGGAAGGGGCAAACGGACCAACTTATCCGGATGCCGATGACATGCTGGCAACGCGCGGCATTATCGTGGTACCGGATGTGGTCTGTAACGCGGGTGGCGTAACGGTCAGCTACTTTGAATGGGTGCAGGACATGGCGAGCTTCTTCTGGAGCGAAGATGAGATCAATCGTCGCTCAGATAAAATCATGACGGAAGCGATGGTTCACGTCTGGGAGAAGTCGAAGGAGAAAGATTGCTCGCTCCGCACCGCGGCCTATATCGTGGCGTGTGAGCGCATTCTGATGGCGCGTAAAGATCGCGGTATCTATCCAGGTTAATGTCTGAGGCGCTGTTGCCAGCAACAGCGCCGATTTCCTTGCCTACTTCATCAGCACCTGAAACTGCGGGTTAAATTCATCGAAAATCGGCAAGGCTGCAGCACCCAGCGCAGCGGTATCGCTGCCGGTCATACCAATCTTTAGCCGCATATCAAACAGATAACGTCCCCGCACCGACTGATAAAGCGGTGGCAATCGTTTTATCATCTGCTCCAGCAAAGGCGCAGGCATCATCCCACCTATTATTACCGCTTCAGCATCAAACACCGACTCCAGAATATTGATCGCCTGACGCAACGGCGTCATTACACTCTCAATCCAGGCAGTAAAGCGCGCGGGTTCAATCTGCAACAAATCTTCTGGTAACGCTCGCATCGGATCGAGGCCGCAGAATTCATACGCTGCCTGCAATGAGACATACCGCTCCAGACAGCCCTGATTGCCGCAGTAACAGTCCCTACCGCCCGGCTCCACCACGATGTGTCCGATCTCGCCCGCATTTTGAGCGTGGCCGGTATAGATATGGCCATCGGTGAAGATGCCTGCACCCAGACCGGTGCCGATGTAGAGATAGATAAAGGAATTAAGATGCCGCGCCGTGCCGTGAAAGCGCTCGCCGATAGCGGCCACCGTGGCGTCATTTTCCAGCGTGACCGGTAATCCGCTGATAGTGGCGAGCTCCGCCTCGATATCGACCTGCTCCCAGCCGTTCAGTGTCGTGGGGCCTGTTGATGAGATCCCCTCTACGCCAAAAGGCCCCGGCATCACCACGCCAATACCCAGCACTTTCTGCCACTGAGTACCAAGAAAGGCACGCATCTCTTCCAGCACGCTGGCAATGCACGCCAGAGTGGCAGCAGGCTGAGGCTTTTGCACCATAAGGAGGCGGCGGAAATGCACTTCGCCGCTAAGATCGACCAGCACCAGTAACAGTGTCTGATGATCGAGATGAATCCCGATTGACCACGCACTGGTGGGATTGAGCGTGACCGGAATCGAAGGCTGACCGCGACCGCTGCGGCGCGGCTGTCGGCTGGTCAGCAACTCGGCCTGCTCAAGCTCCGCTACGATATTCGAGACAGTCTGCGGCGTCAGCGCTGTCATGCGAGCCAGTTCGGCACGGGTCAGCTCACCGTGAAGTCGAATGGCTTCAATCACCACACGTCGGTTGTGCGCCCGCGCATGTTCAAGGTTGGTACCCGAGGTTTTCATGTTGTTTTCCATTACAGCGGGGCCTGACAGTATTGGTCCCCAGAGTCGTTCGGGCAAACAATATCTTTGATGCTGCACGCAATTTCTGCACATCAGAATAGGCAATTTTGCCATAAAAGCGCAGTCTGAGTGTTAGCGTTGTTACGGCTTTGTTGCACAGATCTTCAGCACTGTGGCATGCCGTTTGCTTAACTCCTGACAGGTCAGTTTATATGCTGACCAAACTACGCCCCCGATTAAATCAATCAAATTGATTTAATTAACCGACAGCCTGTTGCTGCATAGTGGAGAAGACCATGTCACAGCGTTATACCCCCAAACTGAAAGCCGGTTTTGCTGCCTTACTGATGTTAAGCGCAGGCAGCGCGGCGGCGGCCAGCCAGATCAATGCCCTGTTTATGACTCAGGCGGCTTACAGCGAAAACGATATCCGCGCCATGACGCAAAATTTTCAGAAGCAGCATCCGGATGTCACTGTCAATCTGGAGTTTGTTCCTTACGAAGCGCTGCACGATAAAATTGTGGCAGCGCGCGGTGCAGGCGGTAATGGCTATGATGTGGTGCTCTTTGATGCCATCTGGCCAGCAGAGTTCGCCCGATTTGACCTGCTGCAGGATGTCAGCGCACGCATTACGCCAGAGGAAAAAGAGAAGGTCTTTCCGGGCGCGATGAACACGGTGGTTTACAAGGGTAAGACGCTGGGTATGCCGTGGATTCTGGATACCAAATACCTTTACTACAACAAAGCGATGCTGGCTAAAGCGGGCATCACCACCCCGCCGCAGACCTGGCAGCAGGTGCTGGATGACGCGAAGATCATCAAAGATAAGAAGATCGTCAACTATCCGCTGGTCTGGAGCTGGTCTCAGGCTGAAGCACTGGTGTGTGACTACACCACGCTGGTGTCAGGCTTTGGTGGAAAGTTCTATCAGAACGGCAAGCTCGACTTCTCCAGCCCGGCCTCGCTTAAGGCGCTGAACCTGATGAAAAGTTCGCTCGATGATGGGCTGAGTAATCCAGCATCCCGTGAATATCTGGAAGAAGATGTACGTAAATCATTCTCTAATGGCGATGCGGCTTTCGCGCTGAACTGGACCTACATGTACAACATGGCGAACGATCCTAAGCAGAGCAAAGTGGCGGGCGACGTTGGTATTATGCCAGCGCCGGGCGATGCGCCTGGAAAAGTGGGCGCAGTGAACGGCTCAATGGGACTGGGCATCACCAAAGGCAGTACGCATGCCAATGAGGCGTGGCAGTACATTCAGTACATGACCTCACAGCCTGTCCAGAATCAGTATGCCAAGCTTAGCCTGCCGATCTGGAAATCTTCTTATCAGGATGAGGCGGTGAAAAAGGATCAGGAGAGCCTGATTGCCGCAGCGGATAAATCATTAAACGTGATGCTGTCACGTCCAGAGACTGCTGATTATTCTCGTCTGTCCAATCAGCTGCAGCAGCAGTTACAACAGGTCTTGCTGGGAAAAACCCCGGCGCAGGACGCGATGGCAACGGTTGATAAAAGCGCTGCCCGGCTGCGTTAAGGAGTCATGATGCTGAGTTTGCGTCAACGCGAACAGCGTCAGGCATGGGTGCTGCTTGCACCCATGCTGCTGGTGATGCTGTTGTTAACCGCCTGGCCTCTGCTGCGCACTATCTGGCTGAGCTTTACTGATGCTGCGCTGATTGGCAGCGGTGAGTCACCCGCCTGGATTGGCCTGGAAAACTATCTCTATGCGCTTACCGATCCCGACTTTCGGGCGTCGATCTGGCGCACGCTCTACTTCACCGTTGTATCCGTCACCTTCGAAGGCATCATCGGTGTGCTGGTCGCGCTGCTTTTGAATCAGAAATTCATCGGGCGCAACGTGCTGCGGGTGTTGGTAATTCTGCCATGGGCGCTACCGACCATTGTCAATGCCATGATGTGGCGGCTGAACTTTAACCCTGATTACGGCAGCATTAACGCCCTGCTCAGTCAGCTCGGTATTATTGATGGCTATCGCAGCTGGCTTGGCTCGCCGGATGCGGCACTCAACGCGGTAATGTTCGCGGATATCTGGAAAAACTATCCACTGGTCACGCTACTGGTGCTGGCGGCACTGCAATCGATCCCTGAGGATCTGTTTGAAGCGGCACGGCTGGATGGCGCATCCGCCTGGCGTCGTTTCCGGGCGATTACCTTCCCGGCAATTGTTGCCCCGCTTGGCGTTGCACTGGTATTACGCACCATCGATGCTTTTAAAATCTTCGACATCATCTATGTCATGACGCGCGGCGGCCCGGTGGACAGCACTAAAACCTTAAGCTTTTTCGTCTATCAGGAGTCGTTCAGCTATCTGCGTGCTGGCAGTGGTGCGGCCTACGCAATATTGATGACCCTGATGTGCGCACTGCTTATTACGCTTTACCTGCTGATGTTATGGCATCAGCGTCGCCGGAGTTCCGCTTATGAAAACTAAACTGCGGGGTATGCTGCGTTATATGGCGGCGCTGCTGGTCGCCATCAGCATTCTGGCGCCAATGGGCTGGCTGTTTTTAATGAGCGTCAGTTCTGCCAGTGATCTTTCACGCGTTCCGCTGGAGTGGCTGCCGCGTCAGTGGGATTTCAGCCGCTATCAGGGACTGGTTTCACTGGCACCAAACCAGCCGGGCAACATTTTTCTGCATGCACTCGGCAACAGTTTGCTGGTAGCAACAGTGGCAACGGCGATTTCGTTGCTGCTGGCAATACCGGCGGCATTCAGTTTCTCACGCTACAGCGGACGTGATGCCTGGCTCTCCGGTGCACTGGCGATCTATATGGTGCCGCCGGTGGCGTTTGTTCTGCCGCTCTACTTTCTGCTGCAACAGCTGGGGTTGCTCAACACACGTCCCGGTCTGGTGATGGTCTACTGCTCCCTAATCCTGCCGTTTCTGACCTGGATGCTGAAGAACCAGTTTGACTCGCTGCCGCGTGATATCGAACAGGCAGCGCGTCTGGATGGTCTGCGCTTCTGGCAGGTTCTGCTACGCATCACACTGCCGCTGGCGAAACCAGTGCTCGGTGCCGCAGCACTGTTTGGCTGGCTGCTGGCCTGGGATGAGTTTTTCTACGCGCTGCTGTTCACCAGCAACATTTCAGCACAGACACTGCCAGTCGCGATTGCCGGTTTCACCGCCGGACGTGCCACCGATGACGGGCTGATCGCGGCGATTGGCATTCTGGCTTCGGTGCCGCCACTGTTCATTGCCATCTGGTTGCAGAAGACGCTGGTCAGCGGTCTCACCAGCGGTGGAAGTAAGGGATAATTATGGATAAGACCATTGCGTCCACACTTTATGTGGTGGGCAACATTAATGTCGATTTAATCATGGGTACGCTCGGCGACTGGCCGGCACGCGGTACGGAAGTGATGCTGCAGCACAGTGCGTTACGTCCCGGTGGCTCAGCGGGTAATTGTGCGCTGGCGCTGGAGGCAATGCAGGTGCCGCATCGGGCTATTGCCAATCAGGGTGACGATGGCTTCAGTCACTGGCTCGCCAGCCATTTTCCCCACAGCGCCGCACACTGGCCACGTTACGCCTGTGAGACCTCGCTCACGGTGGGCATAACCCATCCTGATAACGAACGTTCGTTTTTGAGCAATCACGGTCATATTACCGTGCTCACCGCTGACGATGTGCTGGCGCAGTTACCCCAGCAGGCGACGCAGGGCGATATTGTGCTGCTGTGTGGCACCTTTCTCTGTCATGAACTTTATCGCCGCTATCCGACGTTGCTGGCCGCGCTACAGCACCGAGGCTTTTGTGTCGCCGTGGATACCGGCTGGCCGCCTGCGGGCTGGAGTGATGAGCTTCGCCTGGAAATGGGTAACTGGTTGCCTGACTGTGACTGGCTGTTGCTGAATGAAGTGGAAGCGTTGGGTCTGGCGGGCGCAGACCTGCTGGAACAGAGCGGTAAACGGCTGGCGGCTCAGCTCAGTGGTCGCGGTGGTTGCGTGATTAAGTGTGGCGCAGAGGGCGCGCGTCTCTGGTCTGCGGCCTCGGTGCAATTTGCCGCCGGTCAGCCGGTGACGGTAGTCGATACCATTGGGGCCGGTGACAGTTTTAATGCCGGTTTTCTGACTGCACTGCTTTACCGCCAGTCATCGCATACCGCGCTGCGCTGGGGCATTGAAGTGGCCTCACAGGCAATAAGCAGCTCTCCGCGCCGCTATCCCAGCTGGCAACAACTCCAACTATCAAATGAGGTGCGCTGAACATGGCCAGTGTTGAACTTGTACAGGTGGCGAAGCGTTATGGTAAACAGAGCGTGCTGCACCCGCTGGATTTAACCATTCCTGATGGCAGTTTTACTGTTCTGGTCGGCCCCTCCGGCTGCGGAAAATCGACGTTGCTGCGGCTGCTTGCCGGGCTTGATACCGTCTCTGATGGGGCGATTATGCTGGATAAAAAGCGGATTAACGATCTCGATCCTGCCGACCGGGATATCGCCATGGTATTCCAGAGCTATGCGCTCTATCCGCACCTCACCGTTGCAGAGAATCTGGCGTTTCACATGCAGGTAAAAAAGGTGAAGCGCGAGGAGCAGAAAAGCAAAATCGCCCGCATCGCCGGCATTCTCGGCATCGATCAGCTCTTACAGCGTTATCCACGGGCCTTGTCCGGCGGACAGCGGCAGCGTGTAGCGATGGGACGGGCCATGGTCCGCAACCCACAGGTATTTCTGTTCGATGAGCCGCTCTCGAACCTGGATGCCCAGTTACGTATGGAGCTTCGTGCCGAAATTAAATCCCTCCATCAGCGCTTCAACACCACGATGGTTTACGTTACCCACGATCAGGTCGAGGCGATGACGCTGGCGGATCAGATTGTGGTAATGAAAGAGGGCGTGATTGTGCAACAGGGCGCGCCGCTGGCGATTTATGATCGGCCGGTTAACACCTTTGTGGCGCGTTTTATCGGTTCGCCGCCAATGAACCTGATGGATGCCTGCTTCCAGTCACGGGATGGCCTGCCTGGTGTTTGCTGTGGTAAGCAGTGGCTGCCATTGCCGCCTCGCTGGCACCGTGCCGCTCAGCAGCAGGCCGGCCAGCCGGTTACGCTGGGCGTGCGCCCTCACGATCTGATTTTTGATGCCAGCGGACAACCCGCTGCGGTAAATATTGTCGAGATCACGGGTGAATCAACGCTGTTGCATCTGAACTGGCAGGGTTTCCCGCTGCATATGCAGTTGAGCGGTCGTAGTGACGCCATGCCTGGCGGTACGCTAGCGGTCACCGTAAACCCGGAAAAAATGCACCTGTTTGATGCCAGCAGCGGTGAGCGGCTGACGGAGCAATGATTAATCTGAAGTCAGTAGTGAATGCAGGGGGCAAACCCGCTTAAAGCGATGGGAGCATACGCCTGTAGCAACGCATCGCGGGCTATGGACAAAAAACTCCCGGCGCTTTTTGAACAACGTAAAGCGTTAGCCCGGCTAAGGACGCACCTCAGGGCTGAGGTGCGTCATCGCCACGTTGAGTCGCCATGGATGGTGCTCTTGCGTCTTTGCGTAAGGCGTATGCTCCCTGAGCTGCATCCTTATGCCAGATGGAACTGCTCCACCGTCTGTGACAGCTGCTGCGCCTGATCTTCCAGTGAGCTGGCGGCCGCCGACATCTGCTGCACCAGCGCGGCGTTCTGTTGGGTCACGCCATCCATTTCATTGACGGCAATCGTCACCTGGCTGATGCCACGCGCCTGTTCGCTTGATGCAGTAACAATCTCACCAATGATGCCCTGCACTGAATTGACCGCGTGCATCATCTCCTGCATGGTTTTACCGGCATCGTTTACCAGCCTGACACCACTCTCGACTCGCACGCTCGACTCTTCAATCAGTGCGCCAATCTCCTTAACCGCGTTCGCGCTGCGCTGGGCAAGGTTACGCACTTCAGAGGCGACTACCGCAAAACCACGGCCCTGTTCTCCGGCACGTGCGGCTTCCACCGCCGCGTTCAGCGCCAGAATATTGGTCTGAAAGGCAATGCTGTTGATCATCGTGGTAATGTCGCCGATCTTTTTCGAGCTGTCATCGATCTGCGCCATGGTCTGCACCACCTCACCCACCAGCGAGGCACCGCGACTGGCAATATGCGTCGCGTTTTCAGTCAGGCTGGTTGCCTGCTGTGCATTGTCGGCATTCAGACGAATCGTGGCGCTGATCTGCTCCATACTGGCTGCGGTCTGCTCCAGCGCAGCAGCCTGTTCCTCGGTGCGTGATGCCAGATTGAGGTTGCCGCTGGCGATCTCGCCCGCGCCCTGACGTACTGATTCACTGGAATCTTTTATCTGTCCAACAATCTGTCGGAGCTGGCTTTGCATGGTGCTAAGCGCGAAGAACAGGCTGCTGCTATCCCCCCTCTTCACCGGGATCCGGTTATCCAGCTTGCCATCAGCAACGGCCAGGGCAATATGCGCCGCTTCAACCGGCTCGCCCCCAATTGGACGCAGCACTTTACGGCTGAACAGCATGCCCAGTACCGCGCCGACCAGCAGAACGCTGACGACCATCAGGATCACCGCCCACATCAGCTGCTGGGTGGATGCGGCCATCACCTGACTGACCGGTGCAACAACGCCCAGATACCAGGCTTTGTCGCTGTTCCCAATCACTACTGGCTGCCAGGTAACCAGGGCATCTTCACCCAGCACGGCATCAAAATGCTGTACGACTTTCGACGTAAAGCCATCTTTTTCCCCTTTCCACGGTTTCCCAGCCTCATCTTTCACCGGCGAGGAGACAACGTTACCGTTACTGGAGAGTAGCAACGCATAGCCGCTGCCCTGCCAGGGTTTAATCTGATTCACTTTCTGTTGTAGTGAAGCCAGGGATATATCAGAGGTGACAACTGCTTTTAAGGTGCCCTGATCCATAATGACGGCCGCTACGGAGGTGAGCAGGGTCGGCACGCCGTTATAGGCATAACTATAGGGTTCGGTAAGCGTGTCTTTTTGTGATTTTTGCGGAACCAGATAGTAATCGCCCTGACCCGGCGTCAGATAAGAGAGCAGCGGATGCATGGCATATTTACCTGCTGCGTCACGATCCACAAAAAAGGCATAGCGCCCCTGTGGCGCCTGTCCAGGCTGTGAGGCGAACTCTGCATCACGGCCATCAAACGCATTCTGTTCAAAGATGACTGACATCGACAGATAGTCAGGATTCGCGCGTAACGCATATTCCATCACTTTATCGACCGCTTTGCGATCGGTAATACCGGCGCGGGGTAACGCGATCAGACTTTGACCGAGAAGGCTGGCAACATCGCGGGCATGGCTCAGCTCCTGCTGCACCTGCAAGGCACGGCTTTGCGCAATCTGCTGCAGATATTTTTCGGCCAGTAGTTTTTGTTCTTTACCTGATTGCCAGTTGAGGACCCCAATTGTCACGGTAAATCCCAGCACTATCGTTAAACCACCCATGATTAACATCTGCGCACGGGTACTCATTTTTTTCTTATGCGTTACCTGACCGGCCATAGTGATTCCCCTGGAATTTACCTGCCTCAATACCTCCCTGTGTTCATGGTGCTCCTGAGATCATTTATCGGCGGCGTTTTTTTGAACTTTAATGGGGCTTATCCTGCCGTGATGGGGGTCTCAACGTGCGCGGTACAGGAAAGTTGATCGCCAGGGGAAGATGGCAAAACTGCAGAACGGGCTTTTTTTGATCTGCAACAATATCGCCGTCCGCTATTACTGTCAGTTTATGTCAACAGTTGCTGTAGCCCCCTTATCGCAGTGGAGAGAGAACAATGATCGGTAAATCAGGATTGGCTGTTGGGATGGTTGTCTGGCTAGCGTATATCGCCTGGATCGTTCACTACTATTCAGACACTTTTATGCAGTTCTCCCGCTAGTAAACAGGGCCTTCGGGTCCTTTTCTTTGCCTGCCATTCCGCACGGTTGGCCTGTGAGCCAAATATCCGCTATTATCGACTCATCTCGTGAGCCGATTAACCACACTTATTCGGCTCATTCTCTTTAACCGTGAGTGGATGATGAGCGTTGACTGGATCTGGCAACAGCCGGAATGGCCCCAATTTCACTGGCAGGATAACGAGCTGCTACCACGCCTGCGCCATTTGCAGCAGCAGCGCGGTTTGCTGCTTGGCCGCGCCAGCCTGCAGTCAGACACTGAATCACAGACGCTGGATACCCTGTTGGGTAATATTCTTTCCTCTTCGGCAATCGAAGAGGAGCGGGTCAACGTGCAGTCAGTTCGCTCGTCTCTGGCGCGCCGGTTAGGCGTTACGGAAACGCAGCCCTATCCGGTCTCGGATCGGTCAGAAGGACTTGCCGCGATGATGCTCGATGCCATCAACAATCGCAGCCAGCCATTAACGCTGGAACGGTTATTTCAGTGGCACCACTGGCTCTTCCCGGCAGATGAATGGACAGTACAGCGCCTGAGCGTCGGGACGTTGCGTGGCAGTGAACCGATGCAGGTGGTTTCAGGACGCATAGATCGTCCCACGGTACATTTTGAAGCCCCACCGCGACACGGACTGGAGCAACAGCTGGCACAGTTCATCGCGTGGTTTAACAGCAGTCAGCATGATGTGATGCTGGACCCGCTACTGCGGGCCGCCATCTGCCATCTGTGGTTTGTCACGCTACACCCTTTTGATGATGGCAATGGCCGTATCACGCGAGCATTGACCGATCTCGCCCTGGCACAGGCTGACAGCCAGAGCATCCGCCTGTACGCCATGTCTCCGGCAATACTGGCGCAGCGTGCCGGGTATTACCGCATCCTTGAGCAGACGCAGAAAGGCGGCCTTGATATCACCCGTTGGCTGGTGTGGTTTCTGGATATCCTGGATGAGAGCCTGAAACAGGCATTGGATGTTATCGATCGCACACAGTTGAAAGCGCGATTCTGGTTACGACATCAGGGGATGGCATTAAGTCCGGAACAGGTAAAAGTCCTTAACCGGCTGTTAGACGGTGGCGAGCAGGGTTTCGAACAGGGGATAAGCGCCAGCCAGTATCAGAAAGTCGCGAAAGTAAGTAAAGCCACGGCGACCCGTCATCTGGCGGATCTGGTTGAAAAAGGCTGTCTGTTCCGGCTTGAGGGAGGCGGCAGAAGCACCCGCTATCAGGTTAAAACCCGCGAGATACTTACAGATTAATGGGATGAAAGCGGTGATCAAACCGTTATTCAAAAACAGCAACGCCGGAAGGTTCGCTTCCGGCATTGTGGCAATTACGCGGCTTTAACAGCGCGCACTTTCCTGGCAGCAGGCTCTTCAGCCTGATCATCCGCGCCAGCCTCTGACACGGCTTCCGGTTGAGAGACGGAGACTGCCGCTTCCGGCAATTTGCTGGTGCGCAGAATATGCTGAACCGCATCTTTCTGTTCTGCAATCAGCAGGCCCAGGGTTTCAGCCTGAGATTCATCCAGTGCAGGTTGATGCTGTAACAGCCAGTCAGTGAAAGCTTCGGCCATATCGAGCATTTTGTCGTAGGCATCGGCCTCTTTCTTATTGGCAAACGTCATCTTCTCTTCACCCTTTCTGACTACAACAAATTTTGTTTCAACAGCCATCTTTTCGCCCTCAGGTACTGTGTATACATACAGTATATCATGCCGGTTATGCTTTGCCAGCAGAGAATAGAGTTTATCGGTTATGCACCGGCTAACCTTAACCGGGCGCAGGTTTTTTTTATTTTCCTGAGACTTCTCTGCCGGAAACTGCGCTGACTAGACCAGCAACTCTTCGAGAAACATCGCCAGCGCCTTGCGTGGATCGTCTTCTTCAGAGACGATCACCTCGATCCCCCACTGCCCCAGCACCTCTTTGGCCACCGGGTTATTACGGTTAGTGAACAGATACGATTTTGGTCGCGCCGTCGCCAGCCCGGTGCGGCCCCACATTTTGGTCAGACGGTAAAACAGCAGGCGAATGTTGAAATCACTGATGCTGTAGCCGACAAACAGCACAGAATTGCCCATCACGTCATGGGTCAGCTTAATGTCCAGCGGCGAGTCAAAATAGAGACGTTCGAAATAGCTGCTCTCATCAAGCACGATTGAGGTGTCATCATCGAAGTCACCGTGCAGTTTGATGATGTGGCGCTTATCTTCGGTCAAAGAGACCAGGTCGGCAGCATTGGCCACTTTATAATAGGGTACGCCGTGTGCGTCGTGCGCCGCCTCCAGCCAGCGATCATAGTTAGTGGTGTAAATGCGGGAGAAGTTACCCTGGGTAATCATGGTATGAATTTCAGAAGACCGGACATCGATATCCGGACGGTGCCACTCGCGATCCATCCAGCTGCGCAGCGGGCCTAACGAACCTTTCTTCTGCTTGTAATACTCCGCCAGCGACAGATGCGTGCCATAGGTATTAAAGATTTTGGGATCGTAACCCAGCTCGTTTGCAAGATGCGCAATCAGTTCGTGCCACTCGGGAAGACCAAAATTGCGCGAAATACCGGCACCGGCAAATAGAATCAGTTTGCCGGAATCATAGGCGCGCTTAAGTTCAGGTTTCATGCCACTCCCCGCGAGGTTTTTAAAAAGGTAGCGAAGCGATCCAGCGCAATGCGCCGCATCGAAATCTCATTCTTGAGTTCACCCATTTCCGCAAAGGTCTGGTCATAGCCTTCGGGAATAAACACACAGTCCCACTGAAAGCCGCGTGTCCCGGCAGGTTTCGCGGCGATGGTGCCACGCAGTTCGCCAGAAAACTGATACATTTTACGGCCATCGCAATAGCCCAGCACCGTTTTAGCCGTCACGGCCTGGCTGTCGAGCCCCTGCACCAGCGCGGTAAAGCGCTCAGCGTCCAGGCGGTTCCAGAAGATACGGGTCAGACCAGCGGGCAGACCATTGAGGCCATCCAGATAGAGGCCGGTATGCTCCACGAACAGCGGTCGCCCAATCAGCGAAAACGCCTTGGTAAGTTTGTCACGCACCAGGTCGAGCTCGTTTTCAGTCTGAATTTCTTCGATGCGACGGGCAATGGGCAGCACTTCGACCCCGATGGGTTCGAGTATCTTGCGCACCTCAGCCAGTTTTGGTTCATTGGCAGAAAGGAATCTGATTTTCATGGGGCTTCCAGGTTAATTACTCCACCAGGCAATGAATGTTAACGGAAACAGGCGGGCAGGATAAATCACTAACGCTGAAGAGTGTAGCTCAATTCGGTGAGGCGCTGCGAGCCGGGGGCGGTCAGACGAGAGAGGCGCGGGAGGAGATCCAACATTGTTCTGGCTCACTTTTTTAATGAAAAGCCGGAACAGCGCCGGCTCTGTGGACTCAGTAAACAATGCCCGGTGGATTTACTGTGGAGTGCGTAATAGCTTCATCCTGTTCGCCCCAGCGGGCCAGCACCTGCTGATACTGACCGCCCGTAATGGTGCCGTCGAGCGCAGCCTGTAGCGCCGGGGCCAGACCATTGCCCTTTTTGGTGGTCACGGCAACCCAGGCGCGAAACGGCCCACTGCCCACCAGCTTTGTCTGACCGCGTGACGCCACTTTCCAGGCCGCCATGGAGTGAGGTCCAAACATCGCATCGGCCCGCCCAGACAGCAGCGTCAGCGTCGCCGATGCATCATCAGTAAGGTAGATCGGCGTTACCGCAGGCAGACCTTTGGCCCGATTCTGCTGATCCCAGCTCAGCAATATGCGCTCCTGATTGGTGCCCGACGAGACGATAATCCGCTTGCCGGCAATATCAGCCGGGCTATTAATCCGGCTGATGTGACTGTCGCTTTTCACTGCAAAGGCGTGGTTGTCGGCGCGATAGGTCGCAAAATCGAACTTCTTCTTGCGCTCTTCAGTAACGGCTATATTGAACATCGCGACATCATAGCGTCCGGCGCTGATGCCCAGCGGCCAGTCCTCCCATGAAGCCGGAACCAGCTTCAGCTTTAAGCCCAGGCTGTCCGCCAGCAGTCTGGCAATATCCGGGTCACTGCCAATCCGTGTCACGTTGTCTGACGCCAGCAGTGACAGCGGCGGTGAGTTGGTGGCTGAGGTCGCAACCGTCAGCGTACCAGCTTCGATAAAATGAAAACCAGCGGGAATTTTAGCGATCGCCTGCGGATTAGCCGGGGCAGGGATCGGCACCTCATTTTTAAGCACATCAAGCTTCTCTGCCGCTGAACAGGTCAGCGCCGGAAGAAGCATCAGCGCGGTAAACGTTAGCCCTCTCATAACACGCGCGCCAGGAAACGGCGGGTGCGTTCATGACGCGGATGATTGAGCACCTGCGTCGTGCTGCCCTGCTCCACAATCCGGCCATCCACCATAAAGACCACGTTATCCGCCACTTCCCGGGCAAAGCCGATCTCATGCGTCACAATCACCAGCGTAGTCCCGGAACGTGCAAGCTTTTTAATCACGTCGAGGACTTCGCCGACCAGCTCCGGGTCCAGCGCCGAGGTCGGCTCATCGAACAGCATGACACGCGGATTAAGCATCAGCGCACGCGCAATAGCGATGCGCTGCTGCTGCCCGCCCGACAGATGACGTGGCCAGGCATCCGCTTTATGGCGCAGGCCCACAATATCCAGCAGTTCACCGGCGCGCTGTATCGCTTCCGTTTTCGTTAACTGCCGATGCGCAATCGGCGCTTCAATCAGGTTATCCAGCACGCTGAGGTGTGGGAATAGATTGAAATTCTGGAACACATAGCCGACGTTGATGCGCTGGCGCAGAATCGCCTTCTCTTTCAGCTCATAAAGCTTATTGCCGCGTTGCTGATAGCCGATGTAGTCACCATCAATCTGAATAAATCCCTCATCGACCCGCTCCAGATGATTAATGATGCGCAGCAGCGTGGATTTACCGGAACCGGAGGGGCCAAGAATCACCGTTACTGAACCGGGTTCCAGCGACAGCGAAACATCATCCAGCGCTTTATGTTTACCAAAACGTTTACTGACCCCGGTGATACTGATGGCTCCGGTGGTGTGTGAAGTGCGGTAATCAATGGCTTCTGACATGGCTGATCTCCTCGGTTGGATGAAGGGGTGTGACGCGGTTGCGCCACTGTCGCCAGCGAGAGGGTTGCGGTTCACGCGTGACGCTGCGGGCCATCCAGCGTTCAGCGTTATACTGAATCACGGACAATACGGTGGTAATAATCAGATACCAGGCGGCCCCCACCATCAGTAGCGGGATCACTTCCTGATTACGGTTGTAGATCATCTGGATGGTGTAAAACAGCTCCGGCATCGCCAGCACGTAAACCACGGAAGTGCCCTTCGCCAGGCTGATGATCTCGTTAAAGGCGACAGGAATAATGGCGCGCAGTGCCTGCGGCAGAATGATGCGGAAGGTGCGGCGCGTGGCGGAGAGACCCAACGCGGACGCGGCTTCTACCTGACCGTGATCGACACCGAGGATCCCGCCACGAATAATCTCCGCACTGTAAGCCGCCTGCACCAGCGTCAGACCAATAACGGCAGCCTGAAACTGGCCCAGTACGTTAATCGTCTGATACGCGCCCCACGACAGACCGGTGAACGGAATGCCGATCGACAGGGTGTCGTAAAGATAGGAGAAGTTATAAAGAATAATCAGCACGACAATCAGCGGCAGTGACCTGAACAGCCAGATATAACCCCACGCCAGCGTGCTCAGCAGCCATGACGAGGAAAGTCGCGCCAGCGCCAGCAGACCGCCCAAAAGCAGGCTGAATACTGTGCCCAGAAGGGTCAGCAGCAGCGTCTGACCCAGGCCATGCAGGATCACAGGATCAAAGAACCAGCGGGCAAACACGCTCCACTCCCAGCGTGGGTTAAAGGCCACCGACTGCACCACGCCCGCCAGTATAAACAGCGCCACGATAGCCCCGGCGGTGCGTGCCGGGTAGCGCGCTGGCACCACCTGTAGTTGTTGATGCTTGCTCATCGTCACTCCTTAACTCGCTTCGGCGACGTTATAAACGCCGATAACTTTACTAAAACGCAGTCGTCCGTCATGGGGCGGCTGGCCGTAACGCTCCAGATCGCCGCTGAGATCAAAATGAGGCTGATAGCCGTGGCCGGTATAGAGCCGTACCGCTTCCGGCTGGCGAAAGCCGGTGGTGAGAAACAGCCGCTGATAACCTGCCTGCAGCGCACGCCGCTCCAGCTCCTGTAACACCACCAGCGCCAGCCCCTGACGACGCAGATCGCTGCGTGTCCAGATACGTTTCAGCTCGGCGGTTTGTGGATCACAGGGTTTGTAAGCGCCCATCGCGATAATCTCGCCGTCACGCTCCAGCACAATAAACAGCCCCTGCGGCGGCAGATACCATTCGGTCAGTTCCTGCTCTTTATGCCGGGCAAAGTAGTCACCATAGCGCGCGGAATATTCATCAAATAGCCCGCCGAGAATCGGCTGGAGCGCTGGTGCATCGGGTGAAACATCGCGAAAAGTGGATTCACTCATGGTCAGCTCCTTAGTCGCCCAGTCCGGCGGGATTGATTTCTGAACGGTCGATCTTCTCAACACCTTCACCCCAGCGGTTCAGCACCTTCTGATAGTCGCCATTGCCGATCACGCCGTTCAGCGCAGTACTGATCGGTTCCGCCAGGCCGCTGCCTTTCTTCACGGTAACGGCGATGTGCGCCGCTTTTGGCCAGCCACCATCGACACTGCCCACCAGGCGGGTTTTACCCGTCAGTGCCGCTTTCCAGGCTCCAATCACGTTGGGACCGAAGTATGCATCTGCGCGGCCTGCCTGCAGCGCCAGCGTTTGAGCCGCATCATCTTTGGCGTAGATCGGCGTAAAGGCTTTAAGTCCCTTTGCCTGATTCTCTTTATCCCATGCCAGCAGAATCGCCTCCTGATTGGTGCCGGATCCCACGATGATCCGCAGCCCGGCGATATCCTCTGCTTTAGTCAGTGATTTTATCGGGCTGCTGGTTTTGACATAAAAACCCAGGGAGTCTTTACGGTAGGTAGCAAAGTCGAATTTCTCTTTACGATCTTTGGTCACGGTGATGTTGGAGATCGCCGCGTCATACTTGCCTGAGGCCACACCCAGCGGCCAGTCTTCCCACGACGCAGGCACGACGTTGAGTTTCAGTCCCAGGCTGTCAGCGACAAGCCGGGCAATGTCCACTTCACTGCCGAGCAGGGTTTTGTTGTCGTCGGAAAACACGGTGAGCGGTGGCGAATTCAGTGCCGCAACCGCCACGGTAAAGGAACCTGGCACCACAAAGTGATGACCGGCAGGCAACTGAGCGATGGCATCCGGATTCTTCACGGTATTGACTGGCGCTTTATTCGCTTCAAGACTGACCCGCTGGCCGTTATAGGAAACGCGGGTATCTTCCGCCAGCGCATGGCTGCTGGCCGCCAGAATAAGCAGGGCGAGAAGAGGTGATGTTTTTTTCATGGCCTGTGCCCTATTGTGAGGTGAACTGATTAACGGGTTGTTTCAGGGCAAAGCTGTCGCGCAGGGTGCTGCCCGGATAGTCGCGACGCGTCAGCCCGCGAGCCTGCAGAATCGGCACCACGCGGTCGACAAAGCGTTCAAAGGTATCGGGCGTACCGCCATTGATGATGAAGCCGTCAGCGGCCTGGGTCTCAAACCACTGCTGAAGACCATCGGCGACCTCTTCCGGTGTACCGTGGAACAGCGGGCGCGGCGTGGCGGCTTCCAGCGCCGCCTGACGCAAGGTGTGACCGTGCTCTCTGGCTTTGCGTTTGATCTCGTCGGTGGTGCTGCGGAAGCTGTTCTGACCTATGTCGCCAATATCCGGGAACGGCTGATCCAGCGGGTATTGTGAAAAGTCGTGATGGTCGAAGAAACGCCCCAGGTAATTAAGCGCATCGGTAATTGATACCAGCGCCGCCGTGGTCTGATACTGGCGCTCCACATCCTCTGCATCATCGCCAACAATCACGCTGACACCCTGGAAGATGTGCAGATCCTCTGGCTGACGGCCATTCGCCTCCAGTTGCTGCTTCACATCCTGATAAAACGCCTGCGCCTCTTCGCGGGTCGGCTGATGGGTAAAGATGGCGTCAGCGTGGCGCGCCGCCAGCTTTTTACCGTCCTCAGAGGCCCCGGCCTGGAAGATAATCGGACGGCCCTGCGGCGTGCGGGCAATGTTCAGCGGCCCCTGCACCTGGAAGAAGTCACCGTGATGATCGAGCGTATGTAACTTTGCCGGATCGAAGAACTGCCCACTCGCTTTGTCGCGCACAAAAGCATCCTGCTCCCACGAATCCCATAAACCTTTCACCACCTGCAGATACTCATCGGCAATGCGGTAACGCAACGCATGCTCAGGATGTTTCTGGCGGGAAAAGTTTTTTGCGGAACCTTCCAGCGGCGAGGTCACCACATTCCACCCCGCGCGACCGCCGCTGAGGTGATCGAGGCTGGCAAACTGACGCGCCACGGTGAACGGCTCGCTGTAGGACGTGGAAACGGTGCCGACCAGTCCCAGATGTTCCGTAACGCCCGCCAGGGCAGACAGGAGTGTCAGCGGTTCAAAGCGATTGAGAAAGTGTGGTATCGATTTCTCATTAATAAATAATCCGTCGGCGACAAACAGGAAGTCGAGCTTGCCCTGCTCCGCTTTACGGGCGATTTTTTTGGCGTAATCCAGGCTGATGCTGGCATCAGCCTGTGCCGCAGGATGGCGCCAGGCGGACATGTTTCCCGATGCGCCATGCAGAATAGTGCCCAGCCGAAGTTGTCTTGTGGTCATGATGCTCTCTCTTTTTTAGTCGTAGCGGTGCCCGACGACGGTGTTCAGAACCGTCGTGCGTTAGCGGGCTGCAGATGAATTCAGTTCAGAATGGATTCCCGACATCGCGCATTAAGATGTTGCAGCGCCTGGCGGGCCAGTCGGGCAAAGTAGTCGGCGGCGGGGGCAATCAGCGCCTCATCCGGGGTAAAACTGGCGTGATGCAGACCAAAATCACTGGCGCTGCCAATGCTGACAAACGCACCGGGCACCTGTTGCAGATAAAAGGCAAAATCTTCGCCCAGCAGATGCAGATCGGCCGTCTGCACCCGATAACCCGCCTGCTGCGCCACTTCACTGCTGAAGTTCGCCCAGTGCGCGTCATTGATCAGCACCGGCGGGCCAGGATGCCAGCTCAGGGTTGCCTGCGCGCCATTGGCTTCGGCAACGTGTTCAACCAGCACCCGCACCCGCTGCTCCAGTTCCGCGCGCACCCGTAAATCATGGGTTCGGGCCGTGCCGCCAAACTCAACGCCGCCGGGTAACACGTTCCAGCTTTTACCGCCGTCGATACGCGTAATACTCAGCACCAGACTGTCCAGGGCACTGAAGCTGCGGCTGGTGAGTCCCTGTAACGCCTGAATGATCTGGCTGGCGGTGACAATGCTGTCGACGCCCTGTTCCGGATACGCAGCGTGTGCGCCTTTGCCAGTCACGCAAATAATAAATTTATCCGTATTGGCGTAGAACGCCCCGCTGCGGGTAGCGAATGTGCCAATGGGCAGCGAGGGTTCATTGTGCATGCCGAAAATGGCCTGTACCTCATCAAGTGCACCCGCCTCAATAAACTGTCTGGCTCCTCGCGCGATCTCCTCTGCGGGCTGAAACAGAATACGTACCCGGCCAGGTAATTGATCGGACAGCGTATTGAGCTGTAACGCTGCGCCCAGCATCACCGCGCTGTGCAGGTCGTGACCGCAGGCGTGCATGACGCCAGGATGACGGGAATGAAACCGCACGCCACTCGCCTCATGGATCGGTAGTGCATCGATATCCGCGCGCAGCGCAATCACCGTCTCTCCACTGCCAATCTCCGCCACCACGCCCGTCTCGAGGGGATAATCCAGAATCCTGATGCCCGCTGCGGCTAACCATCCCCGCAGTCGCGCCGTGGTCGCAAACTCCTGACCCGACAGCTCTGGCCAGGTATGCAGTTCACGTCGCCATTCGATCAGTTGTGACTCATGGTTCATGATGACTCTCCACTGAGATTCAGGCTGCGACCAGATGATGCGTAGCCAGCAGTTCAAGTGACGTCAGGCGGGCAACCGGCTCGGTAATCGGCGTGTCGATCACGAACTCATCAATATCAAAGTTATGATGCAGTGCATCCAGTTGAGCATGAACCTGCGCTGATGTGCCTTTTAGCAATGACGGTGTGCGCGGCTCTATTTTGTAATCCTTGTAACCGCCCTGACGCACATAGCGTTCGGCCTGCTCAAGACTGGCGACATTGACGCCTGGGCCCTCTTTCACTGCGACGTGATAATGGCGGAGACCGGAAACCAGCAGGTCTGCGCCGGCGGGTGAATCGGCCACCACCACCTGTACAGCCACCAGTGCGCGCTGACCGTGACTCAGGCGGGAGAAAGTACTTAACGCGCGCTCCAGTAACTGACGATCGCCATTGAGGTGGGCCGCAAACACAAACTGCCAGCCCAGACTGGCGGCGAGCCGGGCGCTCTCTTCACTGGCACCCAACAGAAAACGATTGGCCGGACGTGACGGCAGTGGCGTGGCGGCTAAGCCTTCGTCATCAACATGAGGTTGAGCGTGCGTGAGCCAGCTATCCAGCAGCTGAAGCTGATTAGCAAAGCTCCCTTTTTTAGCGGCATCGACACCCTGTTGCAGTGCATGGGTGGAGAGCGGTAATCCACCTGGCGCTTTGCCTACACCGAGATCGATACGTCCGGGAGCCAGAGAGGCGAGCAGATTAAAGTTTTCTGCCACTTTATAGGGGCTGTAATGCTGCAACATCACTCCGCCCGATCCGACGCGAATATGACGGGTCTGGGCAACGATCCACGCAATTAACACTTCCGGTGAAGGACTGGCGAGCTGCGCGGTGTTGTGATGTTCTGCCAGCCAGAAACGGTGATATCCCCACTCCTCTGCCAGCTGGGCCAGCTGCAGGGTGCGCTGCAGCGCTGCGGTGGGCGTCTCGCCCTGCAGCACGGGTGCTTTATCTAACAGACTCAATCGATATGCCATTCACCTGGTCCTTGTTAATTCCGGTTGCTGACCAGTGTGCTGCGCAGGTGATTATTGGTAAAACATCATATTGTTTTATGCTTTATTGAATTCGTCATAATGGGGAGGGATGAAAGGATAAATGAGGATAACGGCGCTGAAACAGGATTTGATAGCCAGATCTCACGGATAAAACGGCCTGTTACCTGAAAAAAAGGCGATTGAAACCAGCGAGCCGGCAAAGTTATGCAGAAAATCGTCTTAAGTATGGAAAGCTGTTATGCGTTCTGCCGCGGCGCTGCCTTGATAACAGACATCGGGAATACAACACACTGAAGTCCATTCTGTACTGGAGGAAGAAAGCGCAGAACGTCGGGCAATTAAATAAGCATACTGAGCTTTCAATTGAGGAAAGATAAGTGACTAAAACATTATTTTAGTTAAGGTCGCTGCGAGTTTTGTTTCAGAGGAAAATACCGGGTATTGATAATCGCCACATTGACTTCACAGGGAATGCCGTCGTCGAGATAGACCGTTTCATTAAGCTGAATGACCGCATCGCCTTCCGCTAAATTAAGTAACGTAAGTGATTGTGTATCCGCAAGATTGACGGCTGTTAAATGCTGGTCTCTGAGCTGAACTTTTTTACCTGTCACCTCTTCAATATAGGCATATTTGGAGATTTCCAGCTTGCTGAATTCCATGCTGTTGAACAGGTTTACTGGCAGGTGGATATGTTCCAGTGCCACCGGAATATCGTCAAAACACATCAGACGTAAAATTTTATAAATCTGATCGCTGCTCTTGATACGCAGTGCCTGGGCCATGTCCGCTGAAGGAACCCTGACGATACTGACAGAGATGATTTTTCTGACACCTTTATGGCCATTTCTCTGAGCCTGATAATCAAAAGGTGAAAGCACATGATATCGGTGAGCCTGGCTACTTATCTCCGCGGAACCCACAAAAATACCCGATCCTTTTACCCGATATATTCTCTGCTGTTCTACCAGAATACGTGTCGCCTCACGCACTGTTGCGCGTGTAATGCCGATATTTTTGGCAATTGATATTTCGGTATCCAGCTTTTCTCCGGGTTGAAGGCCATCATCCTTAATTTTATTGAGGATGTAATTAACCACCTCTTTTTGCTTTTCAGTAATGCCATCAGCCATTGGCTTTCTTCCCATTTGCGTGAAGGACGGTCTCCCTCTAATCCGTGTCAGTACAGTTCTGCCTGACATTGCCGGATGAGTACCACTACGGCTCGCTGAATATGTGATCAACTTATCAAATTGGCACTGATGTTAAGCCTGTTCAGCCAAATTTTAACTTTACATGTTGTGTCAGTACACGTCGAAGGACATTATCGAGATGACTAGACATCTTTAACATGTACAGATGTACCGGTTAAAGTGAAATTTAATTTTATGTGCACGCTAAGAAACGCGTTATTTCTTAACGGCTTGATAAAACGTTCTTTTACGAATCGGACTGCCTTTATTTTCCCGCACAGTGAGTGGACGCAGGTTGCCTGCAGGTTCAGTCAAAAAGGGATGAAAGGCGTTTTAATAAAAAATGACTGTACATATTCAGGCATTTTCAGCAGGAGCAAGGCGATGTCACACCTGGCTAAGTGGTTAAACAACGAGAAAATCCAGTACGTCGAAAGCGTTGCTGACTGGCAGGAAGCACTCGTCATTGCGGGGCGTCCTCTGCTCAGTGAGGGCGCAATCTCGCAGGATTACATTGATGCGATCATTCAGCAAAAAGAGGAGATCGGGCCCTTTTTCGTCATCGCTCCGCAGATTGCAATGCCTCACGCCCGTCCGGAACAGGGCGCGCACAAACTAGGGTTGTCGATTGTGCTGCTGGGCACAGCCGTGAAATTTGACTCAGAAGAGAACGATCCGGTAAAGGCCATTTTTATGTTTGCCGCGCCGGACAGCAATAGCCATATCGAAATGATTTCTGAGCTTGCAGAAGTTCTGTCTGATGAAGCGATCATGGCCCAACTCTTCAGGGTGACCAGTAAAGAAGCGCTGATAACGATTTTATCGGGCGTCTGAATTGCCCGCTAAAACACGACATGTGATCAACAGTGAATGAGGTGAGATATGAAAATTATGGCGGTTTGTGGTTCAGGTCTGGGCAGCAGCTTCATGATGGAAATGAACATTAAGAAGGTGCTTAAAACTATTGGTGTTGAAGCGGAAGTTGAACATTCTGATCTCGGCTCTGTTACGCCCGATGTGGCGGATGTTTTTGTGATGGCAAAAGATATTGCCTACAGCGCCAACCTTCCTGAACAGAAGGTTATCATCATTAACAACATTATTGACCTGAAAGAAGTGGAACAAAAAATACGCGAGTATTTTGAGAAAAACTGACGCTAATAATTAGATAAACACCTTACCCTCGAGGTTAATATGTTTACTCAAAATCTTTTGCAGTTCGTCGTCGACGTGCTGAAAGTGCCCTCAATATTAGTCGGACTGGTGGCATGTTTCGGACTGATTGCGCAGAAGAAGCCGTTTCCTGACGTTATTAAGGGCACGGTTAAAACCATTCTGGGCTTCCTGGTGCTGGCAGGCGGAGCGACCGTTCTGGTTGGTTCCCTGACACCACTTGGCGACATTTTTAAACATGCATTTGATGTTCAGGGCATCATTCCTAATAACGAAGCAATGGTCTCTATCGCACTGGCAAAATATGGTGCGCCAACCACGATGATCATGGCCTTCGGTATGGTCGCTAACATCGTTGTTGCCCGATTTACCCGACTTAAATATATCTACCTTTCCGGCCATGTGACGTTCTATATGGCCTGTATGATCGCGATTATTTTATCAGTTGCCGGTTTTGAAGGTGTGCAGCTTATTTACACCGGCTCACTGCTTCTGGGTATTCTGATGGCCACCTTCCCGGCAATTGCACAGCCTTATATGCGTAAGATCATCGGGGGCGACCATGTCGCGCTGGCGCATACCGGGAGCATTGGCTATGTCTTATCTGGCTGGATCGGCTCTTTAGTGGGTAAAGGTTCTAAATCCACCGAAGAGATGAACATGCCAAAAAACCTCAGTTTTTTGCGCGACAGCACGATCTCCATCTCGCTAACGATGATGATTATTTACTTAATCCTGTCGGTGTCAGCAGGTAAAGAGTATGTAGAGGCCAACTTCAGTCATGGTCAGAACTACCTGGTTTACTCGTTTATTCAGGCCATAACTTTTGCGGCGGGCGTCTTTATTATTCTGCAGGGTGTGCGCTTAATCCTGGCTGAGATCGTTCCGGCCTTTACCGGCTTTTCAGAAAAACTGGTACCGGAGGCAAGACCCGCGCTGGATTGCCCGATTGTTTTCCCTTATGCCCCGAATGCGGTGCTGGTCGGCTTTATCTCCAGCTTTGTTGGTGGCCTGGTTGGGCTGTTTGTCCTCGGTCAACTGCATTGGGTATTAATTCTGCCGGGTGTTGTGCCCCACTTCTTCTGTGGCGCTACGGCGGGCGTATTTGGTAATGCCACCGGTGGCAAACGCGGGGCGATTTGCGGTGCCTTTGCACATGGCCTGCTGATTACCTTCCTGCCTGTCGCCCTGCTACCGGTGCTGGGACAGATTGGCCTGACCAATACGACCTTCTCGGATACCGACTTCGGCGTGACCGGCATTCTGCTTGGCAATATGGCTCACTTTATGGACAAGGGAACCATCACCATGATCATCACCGGTATTTTTGGCTTGTTAGTGATTTATAACTTCATGGCCAAAAAGAAGGCACCTGCTGAAACGAATGCAGGGTAAAAAGAAAGTGTACTAAACCAGAAAGGGTGATTAGCCCTTTCTGGGTGTGTGCTTCATCGGCTCTTCATTCCCCTCCTGGTTCTTATCAGAATCCCCCTCACCTGTGCCGACAATAGCCGTTATTTACGCTCGTTACGCTCATCCCTGACCTGAAACGCCTCATCGTGACACAGATTCACTGACATTCTCTGGCACTAATCACGCTAAAAAAGGACTATTCCGAACACAAAATGTGATCTATGTCACACTTACAACATTAGTCCGGCTAATAGATAAAATTTAACAATAAAACAATTGAATGATAATGATTAACATTTACACTCTCATCCGCATATAACAAAGCGTTAAACGCTGCGAAATCCACAAATAATATGCGGTATTTATTTTTTTAAGGTTAAAACCCTGGCGTCTTTGGTTGTCAGGATTATTATCTGGTTAGTCAGATTTATGTTTACTGGAGTTGTTGAGCGCACATCCAACGCTGCTGGCTTAATGCCGGCAGGGTCACTGGTATTAACGCACAGGAACTGAACATGCTTTTACGCTCATCCACACAGGCGGCTCTGGATCTCGCGCCAGCCTCCAACGCCAGCGGTGCCGAAACGGCCATTTTTAACGATCAGCAACTGGCGGCCTGGTCGCAGCAGACTCAGGAAGTGCTAACGCTGATGACGCGCACCGTTACCGGCGTAGAGAAGCCCTTCAGCGGCATTCTTCCCCACGAACTGGCGGCGGAGTTCAGCGAGGTCGATCTCGATCACCCACTCGGCAACAACGAGGATGCACTGACCGAGCTGAGCCAGCTCTATCTTCGTGACGCCGTCTGGTTTCACCATCCTAAATACCTGGCGCACCTGAACTGCCCGGTGGTGCTGCCCTCGCTGATGGCAGAGCAGATTATGGCGGCAGTCAACAGCTCGGTCGATACCTGGGATCAGAGCGCAGGTGGCACCCTGATTGAGCAGAAGGTGATCGACTGGACGCTTGGCCGTATTGGTCTGCCAGCCGGTTCGGATGGGATCTTCACCAGCGGCGGTACCCAATCCAACCTGATGGCAATGCTGCTGGCGCGTGACAGCTGGTGTGCCGCACATCATCCGGGACATTTGATTAAGCATCGTGGCCTGCCTGAAACTGCCTCGAAATGGCGGGTGTTTACCTCGAAACTCAGTCACTTCAGCATTCAGAAATCGATGGCGATTCTGGGACTGGGCTATGACGCGGTTATCGCCGTCGATCACGATGACCATTACCGCATGGACGCGGGATGTCTGGCACAGGAGATCGCGCGTTGCCGCAGTGAAGGGCTGATCCCGATTGCGGTGGTCGCCACCAGCGGCACCACAGACTTTGGCAGCATCGATCCACTGCCGGAAATCGCCCGTCTCTGTGACGATTACGGTTTATGGATGCACGTTGACGCCGCGTATGGCTGTGGCCTGCTGGTCTCTGAAAATCATCGTTCCCGCCTGAATGGCATTGAGCGCGCGGACTCCGTGACCGTTGATTATCACAAATCGTTCTTCCAGACCGTCAGCTGTGGCGCCTTCTTTGTGCGGGACAGCCAGAATCTGAAGCATGTCACGCACCATGCGGACTACCTCAATCCGCTCAGCGCCCAGCAGGAAGGCACGCCGAATCTGGTCAACAAAAGCATTCAGACCACCCGCCGTTTTGATGCGCTGAAAATGTGGCTGACACTGCGCGTCATGGGCCCGGCGGCGCTGGGTGATGCCTTCGATACCCTGATCGATCTGACACAGGCTGCGCACCAGCTATTAACGGCGCATCCGGCCATTGAAGTGCTGCACGCGCCTGAGCTGACTACCCAGATTTTCCGCTACATTCCCGGCAAACATGCCAGTGACGCGCAGATCGACGAGATCAACGCCGCCATCCGTAAAGCGCTATTCCGTTCCGGTAATGCGGTGATTGCCGGAACCAAAGTGGATGGACGTCAGTATCTGAAATTCACCCTGTTAAATCCCACTACCACCATTGCCGACCTCGAAGATGTGTTGAGCCTGATTGCGCATTACGGCCGCGAACAGGTTCGTGCCTCTGCGCTGAGCGCGGCTAATCAGGGAGCGATCTGAAATGAATAATCCTGTTTACGATTTTATTGGCATCGGCATTGGCCCTTTCAACCTGAGCCTGGCCTGTCTGAGTGAGCCGGTTGAGGGATTAAACGGTATTTTCCTGGATGAGAATCCCGGCTTTGACTGGCACACCGGCATGATGCTGGAAAACGCCCATCTGCAGACGCCGTTTATGGCCGACCTGGTGACACTTGCCGATCCGACCAGCCCGTACAGCCTGCTTAACTACATGAAGGAGAAAGGAAAACTATACTCTTTTTATATCCGTGAAGACTTCTTCCTGATGCGCAAAGAGTATAACCAGTACTGTCAGTGGGCCAGCTCGCGTCTGTCTAATCTGCGCTGGAACAGCCATGTGGAGTATGTCAGCTACGATGAAGCGGCCGGCATTTATCACCTCCAGGTGACCGACACCCGAAGCGGAGAGAAACAGCGCTATCAGGCGCGTCATCTGGTGCTCGGCACCGGGCCAAAAGCCTGGATGCCGGCGTGCAGCCAGCCGCACCGCCAGCGCCTGACCCACTCCAGCCATTATCTCGCCAATAAAGCGGAGTTGCAGCAGAAGCGTTCAATTACCGTGCTGGGTAGCGGCCAGAGCGCAGCGGAAATCTACTACGATCTGCTGACCGATATCGACCGCTTTGGCTATCAGCTCAACTGGATCACCCGCGCGCCGCGCTTCTATCCGCTGGAGTACACCAAGCTGACGCTGGAGATGACCTCGCCGGAGTGGGTGGACTATTTCCACGCCCTGCCCGCCAGCACACGTGACGAGCTGAATGCCCGTCACAAGAATCTCTACAAGGGAATTAACAGCAGCTTAATCAATGACATTTACGACCTGATGTATGTGAAGCAGCTCGACGGCGATCTCAACGTCAATCTCTTTACTCACTCGGCGCTGACCGCGATGCGCTGGCTGCCACAGGGCGAATTCGAACTGACGCTGCATCAGGAAGAGCAGGATTGCACCTTCACCCGTCGCACCGAAGGACTGGTGATGGCGACCGGTTATCACTACCAGCCACCGATGTTTTTAGAGGGTATCCACGCCCGCCTGCGCTGGGATGACAAAGGCCGCTATGACGTTCAGCGCAACTACAGCATCGATCATCACAATCAGATCTTCGTGCAGAACGCCGAACTGCATACCCACGGTTTTGTCACGCCGGATCTCGGCATGGCCTGCTACCGCAACTCAGTCCTGCTGCGTGAACTGACCGGACGCGAGGTGTATCCCATCGAGCGTCAGATCGCCTTCCAGACTTTCCCGGCTAAATCGGAGCACTGAGATGAGTTCACCAATACTGTTCAGGGCCGATCGTCCCGCAGGCCAGTTTACCCTGAGACCGATCCTTGAGCGCGATGCGTCACTCATCCACAGCTGGGTCACCCGTGATTACGCGCGCTTCTGGGGCATGCAGCAGCAGAGTCTGGAACAGGTCGCGGCGTTTTATCAGACGCTGACCGCATCCAATCCTCATGCCGCGCTGATTGGCTGCTGCAATGACAAGCCCATCTGCCTGATTGAGTGTTATCGCGCCCGCGACGACGAGGTCGGCACGTTTTATCCGGCCGCGCCTGATGATTACGGCATGCACATTCTGATTGCCCCGGCCAGCCAGCCAATCAAAGCCTTTAGCTGGCAGGTCTTCACGCTGGTGATGGACTACATGTTCAGCCGCCCCGAGGTAAACCGTGTCGTGGTAGAGCCGGACGTACGCAATGAAAAAATCCACGTGCTGAATAAACGCGCCGGATTCCGCTATCAGCACACCATCGACATGGGCCATAAAACCGCCTGGCTGGCCTTTTGCCAGCGGGACGATTATCAACACGCGTTACTGCAGGAGTCGCAGACCATGAATACCTCCGCTTCACTGACCGACGGCACACATCTGACGGGCGACAACTGGACACAGGCCAACCGCATGCTGATCCGCAAAGCGATTGCCGAGTTCACGCATGAAAAAATCATCACGCCGCAGGCATCGCAGGATGGCAGCTATCAACTGGCGGTGCCGGGCGGTGAAGCAACGTACCATTTCCAGGCGGCGCGGCTGGCGCTGGATCACTGGGAAATCGACGCGAAGTCACTACGCAAGCAGGAGAACGGTCGCGATCTGCCGCTGGATGCGCTGAAGTTTATTGTGGAATTCAATGGCGAGATTGGCATTCCGCAGGCGTTGCTGGCGACCTATATGGAGGAGATCAGCAGCACACTGTGCAGCAGCGTGTATAAACTTCAGAAGAATAATCCCGACAGCCAGGCGCTGGTCTCAGCCGATTTCCAGACCGTGGAAGCGGCAATGACCGAAGGCCATCCCTGCTTCGTCGCTAACAACGGACGTATCGGTTTCGATGCGCAGGATTATCTGGCCTATGCGCCGGAAGCCGCCGCGCCCGTACACCTTATCTGGGTCGCTGTTCACCGCCGCAATGCCCATTTCTCCAGCCTTAGCGGGCTGAGTTATGAACAGTTGATGCGTGATGAGCTGGGCGACACCACCCTGGAACACTTCAATACGCAGCTGGTGAATAAAGGGCGGGCGGTTGAGGACTATATCCTGATGCCTGTGCATCCGTGGCAGTGGCAGAACAAACTGCTGACCGTGTTTGCGGCGGACATCGCTAATCACGATATTGTTTATCTTGGCAGCGGCGACGATGCTTATCAGGCGCAGCAGTCCATCCGCACCTTCTTTAATCGCAGCCAGCCTTCTAAGCGTTATGTGAAAACCGCACTGTCGGTGCTGAACATGGGCTTTATGCGCGGTCTGTCACCCTACTATATGGCGACAACGCCTGCTATTAACGGCTGGCTGGAACAGCTGGTGGCGGGGGATGCGTGGCTTCAACGCTGTGATTTCCGTATCCTGCGCGAAGTCGCTTCCGTCGGCTATCACAACCGCTATTACGAGCAGGCGATCAAAGGCGATTCCGCCTACAAAAAGATGTTTGCAGCGCTGTGGCGGGATAATCCCGCGGCCAGCCTGCAACCTGGCCAGCGTCTGATGACCATGGCCTCATTCCTGCACGTTGATCACCATCAGCAGGCTCTGCTGCCTGCACTGATTGCCGACTCCGGTTTGCCGGCGAAGCAGTGGATTGATCGCTATCTCACCTGCTACCTCAGCCCGCTGCTGCACTGCTTCTATCAGCATGACCTGGTGTTTATGCCGCATGGTGAAAACCTGATCATGCTGCTGGAGAACAACGTGCCAGTCAGTGCTTACATGAAGGATATCGGCGAAGAGATTGCCGTGATGAACCCGGATGCCGTGCTGCCGGAGGGTGTTCAGCGCCTGGCGGTGGATGTGCCGGAGAACCTCAAATTACTGTCGATCTTTACCGATGTATTTGACTGCATCTTCCGCTTTATCAGCGCGATTCTGCATCAGTCAGGAACGCTGCCGGAAGAGGATTTCTGGCAGACGGTGGCGCAATGCGTGAAGGATTATCAGCAGGCGCACCCCGAGCATGCCACTAAGTTCGCCCGTTATGACATGTTTGCGCCGGAGTTTACCCGCTCCTGTCTGAACCGCCTGCAACTGGCGAATAATCAGCAGATGATCAACCTTGCCGATCCCGCCGAGAATCTGAAGTTCGCGGGTACGCTGGTCAACCCGATTGCCCGCTGGCGCTAAGCGTTACACTGTCACTCTGATTTAATGCGGTCACTTCGGTGGCCGCTTTTTAATGGTTATATTGCAGGTATTCATCATGGCTTCTTTTCTGCCGGTGGCGCAACTGACCCGCCGACATCTGATCTTTCCGCTCTCGCTGGTGTTATTCGAGTTCGCCACCTATATCGCCCATGACATGATCCAGCCCGGCATGCTGCTGGTGACACAGGAATTTAAGGTCGGGCCTGAATGGGTCTCTACCTCGCTGACCGCCTATCTGGCGGGTGGCATTCTGCTGCAGTGGCTGCTTGGACCGCTCTCGGATCGGATCGGGCGGCGTCCGGTGCTGCTCAGCGGCGTGGCGTTTTTTATGCTCTCCTGCATCGCGACCCACTGGGTACAGAGTATTGAACAGTTCATCCTGCTGCGGTTTCTTCAGGGGATGAGCCTCTGCTTTATCGGGGCGGTAGGTTACGCGGCGATACAGGAGGCGTTCACAGAGTCGCTCAGCATTAAAATGATGGCGCTGATGGCCAACGTCGCCCTGCTGGCCCCACTGGCCGGGCCGCTGGCGGGCGCAGCTTTTCTTACCGTGGGAGAATGGCGCACCCTGTTCTGGTTGATTGGGGCTGTCGCGGCGCTGGCGCTGGCCGGGCTGTGGTATGCCATGCCTGAAACGGCGGGCGATCGTCAGACACCGCTGTCACTGCGTTCGATTATTGGCGGTTATGCCTTATTGCTAAAAGAACCACAGGTGATGCGCGGCTCGCTGGCGATCGGGCTGGTCACCGTGCCCTGCATTGCCTGGGTAGCATTGTCGCCCGTGATTTTGATCCACGGTGCGCAACTGAGCCGCATCGACTATGCGCTGTTACAGCTGCCGGTTTTTGCCGCCATGATTGCAGGTAATCTGACTCTGGGTCGATTATCCAGCCGTCTGCCCATTGAACAGCCTGTAAGACTCGGTGCATGGCCTGTGGTCTGCGGACTGACCATTGCAGCGATCGCCACCATGATTAACCGAGACAGCTATCTGTGGCTGACTGCCGGAATGAGTCTCTACGGTTTTGGCACCGGACTGGTCAACGCCGGACTCTATCGCATGACGCTTTTTTCCAGCCGCGCAGGCAAAGGCAGCGTGGCAGCGATGCTTGGGATGGTGAGCATTCTGATCATTGCACTCGGCATTGAAGCCGCCAAAACCGCGTATTTCAGCTTCGGCAACGGTGGTTTTAGCATAGTGAATCTGATCTGCGGTCTGCTATGGCTGGGTCTGGTCAGCGCATTCCTGCGTGCAGGACAGCGAAAATTATGCGCGGAGTAGTCATTACCCTGTTGTAAAAAAATTGCGGGATGGCAAAACAGTGTTTGTCATTCCGCACGCTCAGAACACTGATTAAATCCCCTTCACTTCCGCATTGATTTTATTCAGATAAGCTTCGACCAAATCGTTACTTTATCTGCGTGTTGCGTCATTCGATGATGATTGCGCCTGCTGAGGCAATGGATAAATCTTTTATGCCGGAAACACAGGGATACCATGACTTTGCCTTTAACTGAACAACTGGTGCAGTGGCGTCGCGAACTGCACCAGCATCCTGAACTTTCGAATCATGAATATGCCACTACGGAACGGATTACACGCTGGCTGGAACAGGCAGGAATCCGGCTGAAGCCGCTGGGGCTGAAAACCGGCGTCGTGGCAGAAATCGGTCATGGCGAACCGCTGATCGCCCTGCGCGCGGATATTGATGCGTTACCGATTGAAGAAACCACCGAGCGACCGTGGCGATCACAGCAGCCGGGCGTGATGCACGCCTGTGGTCACGACGTTCACAGCGCCGTGATGCTCGGTGTGGCGTTGCAACTGAAACAGCAGGAAGAGACGCTGCCTGGCCGGGTGCGGATTCTGTTTCAGCCCGCCGAAGAGACTTTTAATGGCGCGCGTCAGCTGATTGAAGCCGGTGCGCTGGAAGGCGTTCAGGCAATATTCGGCCTGCACAATGCGCCTGACCTGCCGCTGGGCATGCTTCAGAGCCGGGCGGGTGCGTTTTATGCCAACGTCGACCGCTTTGTGATCCGCATTGAGGGCAAAGGCGCGCATGCCGCACGACCGCAGGAGGGGATCGATTCGATCGTGATTGCCAGTCATATCGTGACGGCACTGCAGACCCTGCCGAGCCGGGTATTCAGCTCGCTGGAAACGGTGGTGCTGAGCGTAACGCGCTTTACCGCCGGTAATACCTGGAACGTGCTGCCGCAAAGCGTTGAGCTTGAGGGCACCCTACGCACTCACAACGGCGAGATTCGGGCGCAGATCCCGCACCGCATGCGGTCACTGATTCAGGGTATCGCCGCCGGGTTTGGTGCGACCGCAGAACTGGAGTGGACCGAGGGACCGCCGGCCCTGATTAATACGCCAGGCTGGGTGGATGTTGCTCTGGACGTTGCCCAACAGAGTGGCTATCTCGCGGAGCATGCGGAGTCGCCGCAGATGGGCGGAGAAGATTTTGCCTTCTATCTGCAACAGGTGCCGGGCGCGTTTGTCAGCATCGGCAGTGCCAGCCAGTTTGGGCTGCATCATGCCGCCTTCGATCCGGATGAAGCGCTGATTGGTCCGGCGGTGGCGTACTTCACCCAGCTGGTACCGCGTGCGTTGCAGATTGTGGCGGCGCAATGACGAAAAAAGGAATGCCGGTGACGGGTGACATCGCATTTCAGGAGCGGCCTGAAGCGATTGTGGTGGAGTCCACTGAAGGTTTTAACCTGGCACTACGTTTTACCTGAGTGCTGACCTGTTATGTTGTGAAAAACGCCTCAAATGAGGCGTTTTTCACAGGCGTTACAACGATACAAATCAGAAGGTGTAGCTGGCGGTCACTGAAAAATTACGCGGTTCGCCGTAGACCACAGAGCTGGCCACGTTGGTGTCATACTCTTTGTCGAACAGATTATTGAGATTGCCCTGCAGTGACAGGTTTTTGTTCACCTGATAGCGGGCGAATAGATCAACCAGTGCATAGCTGCCCTGCCGCGCGCGCCAGGTGCCATTACCTTCCGGGCCGCCGACATCGTTCCAGACGTGCGTCTGCCAGTTCACGCCGCCACCCAGCGTCAGCTGCTGCAGTGTCGGCAGACGATAGCTACTGAACAGGTTAAAACTGGTCTGCGGCAGTTGCGGGTTAAACGTGCTGCCATCGCGGTTTTCCGCGATGTAACGCGACCCGCCAAAAGTCATCTGCCAGTTGTCGGTTAATGCACCGTTGACTTCGAACTCCACACCACGACTCACAACACCTTTGCGGCCAACGTAGGCAACATCTCCTGAGCCCTGAATGGTCTGCGTCGTCGCTTCACCTGCGTTATCCAGCTCCGTACGGAAAACTGAAACGGAGGTGGTCAGGCGACTGTCCAGCCAGTCAGATTTCACGCCTGCCTCGTAGTTTTTACCGATAACCGGCGACAGGTAAGCACCGCTGGCATCGCGGTAATCCTGGGGCTGGAACACCGAGGTATAGCTGGCGTAAGCCGACCAGTTTTCGGCGAAGTCATAAATCAGCCCGCCATACGGCGTAATGTTGTTTTCTTCCGCTTCGCCACTTAAGGTTTCGCGATTCCAGTTGGTGTAACGGGCGCCGAGAATCAGGTGCAGCGGATCAGCAAGTGACAGGCGGGTTGCCATGTAAGTTGATTTCTGGCGAACCAGTTGGGTATCGCTGGCAGGCAGACGCGGTGTCCAGTTGGATTCCGGATACTGGCCGTTGAAGTCGTTATAGTTACCCAACGACGCCGACGAGATATTCTCAAAGGTGCTGAAGTACTTATTATCCTGGCGGGTGTAGTTGACGCCCACCATCAGCTCATGCTGGCGCCCCAGCAGTTCATACGGGCCGCTGGCAAAAGCATCCACTGCATCCACTTTCCGTTTGCCGGTGTTATAACCGGTTCCGCCCACCACCGGATAGTCAGCATAGGAAGAGACACCCGCGCCGGTATTGCGATCGAAATAGCCATCAAGAAAGATCTGCTTACTGTCCAGACGCATCTCGTTGTGCGCCCCGTTCAGGGTGATGTTCCAGCCGTTATCGAAATCCTGCTTCAGGTTTACAAAGAGTTTGCTATTCTCTTTGTCGTTATAGGCCCAGTCAGGCGCGGTGTTGTAGCCGCGACGGGTATGAATCTGTGTGCCGTCCGTGTACCAGCGTGGTGCGCCGCCCCACATGGTGGAGTCGGTATTGACCTGACTGAACTCATAACCGACAGAGAGCGTGGCAGAATCCGTCAGATCGGCGTCAACTACGCCATAGATGAACTGTTTTTTAGCGCCGTAGCGTTCGATGAAGCTGTTGTTATCCTGCCAGCCTGCAACCAGTCGGCCACGCACATTACCTGACTCACTGAGCGGCGCCGAAAGATCGGCAACATAACGCTGTTTGTTCCAGCTGCCGTAGCTGGCAGAGACGGTGCCGCCGAATTCTTTGCTGTCCGCATGTTTGCGTACCATATTGATGGCTGCTGAAGGATTGCCTGGCCCGGTCATCAGCCCCGTTGCGCCGCGAACCACTTCAACGCGCTCATACAGGGCCATATCGGTCTGTGCATCGCCCAGGTTCCAGCGTTCGGCAAAAGCAGTGGGAATGCCATCGACCATATAGTTGTCGATCATAAAGCCGCGCGCATAGTAGTTAGTGCGGTCCATATCCCCACTGATGCCGCGGATTCCAGTGGTATTTGCCAGCACATCATTCAGCGACTGAAGTTGCTGATCTGCCATTCGCTGCTTGCTGACAATGCTGACTGACTGCGGCACATCACGCGCAGTGCCCAGCATTTTTGTGCCTGCACGGGTAACCGGGACGCTGTAATCGGTTTCGGGCGAAGAGACCGCAGCAGCATTAGCAGAAGCGGTAACGGTCAGAGTCTGGTCAGTGCTGGCAGCGTGTGCCTGAGTCTCTGCGGCATGCGCAATGTTATGTGCCAGTGATGAGGCGACAATCACGGCCAGCAACGAGAAGCGAAATGGACGTTGCAGAGCAATCACGTTCTTAATCCGGGGATGCTGAAGATCGAAGGCGTTCATTAATTCCTCAATTATCTTTATGTTTTTATGCTGCCATTATCACGGCCCTGCATCCTGCGGGCATCGCCTGACTGCTTATGCTCAGAGAAATCAAAAACCCTCTCGTAAGCGTTTACGCGCAAGTGTGAAAAAACTTTAAAGCAAATGAGAAATATACGCATTGCGATTATCAATGCAAGATTTGGTTAACAAACAATGCTGATTCTTTCAGAAAAGTATTTATCGGGTTCGGACTGCTGGAGAGGATCGCCAGCAAGGAAGGGATTTTCACATCAGTGTAAAAGCGAATTTAACCTCGGTAAGCAAATGCTGCTTCACTTTAAATAATTATAAAATCCTGTAATTCCCGTTCATTGACCTGAAGTTTCCCTTTATCATGCAACAATCCCCGTCTTGATTCATTTTTTTCCTTATTTAACACCAGATATTGCAGGAATTCGTCAATGCGCAAAATTTTACCTCTTAAAGCGCTGATCATTACGTCCGTTTTCAGTGTATTTTCAGCCTCCGCCGCCACACTTATGCAGAATGTAAGTTCAGGCTGGGAAAATTTCAGCAATAACGTCGCCACCACCTGGCAGCAACCTGAGGGTATCGACTTTTACCTTCCCGCTATTACCTGGCACAACCGTGCAACCTACGATCGGGAACATATTAATAAATATAATGAAAGACCCTGGGGCGCAGGTGGCGGGATTTCCCGTTACGACGAAAAAGGCAACTGGAACGGCATCTATTTAATGGCGTTTAAGGACTCCTTTAATAAATGGGAACCCTTCGGTGGCTATGGCTGGGTGGCAACCTGGCGCCCGCTTGCTGATCAGAATTTTCACTGGGGCGCAGGTTACACTGTTGGCGTCACCGCACGACACAACTGGGACTATATTCCAGTGCCAGCCGTCCTGCCACTGGCCTCAATCGGCTATGGCGATCTCGATTTCCAGATGACCTATATTCCCGGTACGCATAACAACGGGAACGTCTATTTTGCCTGGCTGCGCTACCACTTCTGATTACCCTGAATGAAAGCGTTAGCGTGACATCGCCATGATAGAGAGATCGTTCAGGGAAAGCGTCTCGCCATCATAGCGATGTCGCAGCAGATAATAACTTTCGCAGTGAATAATCTGCTCAACTGCATCCGAGAAGGTGTTCATCGCGCTGCGCATCTGGCTCAGATAGTCATGAGTGTCATACACCCGGTCGATACCCTCCAGCGCATGATTCATGATTTTGCGGGCCACATCATTAGGCGTGTCGAGCGCGGAAAGTTTAGATCGTGCGGTCCGGCGCAAATCGCGCGGCGTAAAGGCTTCCAGCCCGAGTCCGCGTGGAGCGCGAATCATCCGGCGCAATGCCTGGTTCAGTGCGCCTTTTGACAGTGGCTGTTGCGGATCACGTGGCGCGGGCACCAGCCAGGGGGAATCGGGATCCGCATCGCGCAGCAATGCTTCAATGCATTGCTTCATCAGGGGTGAAATGGGTAACACATGTTCCCGCTGTGATTTGTTGCGTGTGCCCTGCATCCACAATCCTAACTGCAGATCGAACTCCGTTTTTTGCGCCTGTACGATTTCATCAGGCCGTCGGGCACTGACAAGACACAAACGCAGCGCCCAGCGGACTTGTTCTGATAATGCCCAGTTGTCCAGCCCATGCCAGAAAACCCAAATTTCCGCATCAGTGAGTTGCCGACTGCGCGGCGGCGTTGAGCGACCTGCGACATCCCGTTTCTTCATTGAGGCAATAGGTGAATGATCGAGATAACCCTGCATCTCAGCCCAGGCAAGGAATTGTTTAGTCAGCGCAAAGACCCTTCGCGCCTCCTCTTTTTTACCGTCGGCAATCAGAATGTTGTAGAGCCGGTTGAGCCGTAAACGGTTCAGTGCTTTGAGGGGCAGCAACCCGATGTTGGGCAGAACATGTTTTAGCAGCGATGAGATCGCAATCTCGGGACGCCGACGGCTACTTAGCAATGACAGTTTGACCCAGACTTTCATCACCTGCTCAACGGTGCCCTCATCGCCAAAATTATCCAGCTCACTAAGCGTGGCAGTTTTTACCTGCTCCAGCCAGACCAGTACATGACGGCCCACATACGCTGAACGGTCCATGGTCTGAGTCAGATTTGTTGTCACATCGCTACCTTGTTACTTCACTGCAAAGCGGGACATTCTAATGACAATGTGCATGTGACTCCAGACCTATTAAGTCTGGAGTCACAAAGACGCGTTTTGAGTAAAATTGAAGGCGTTGATGGGGTGTTATGCTGAACCAGAAAAGGGATTTTTACTGGATAAAAATGCGATACAGAAGCGCTTCAGGAGTGAAACATCAACGTAATGATCTTGTGACTCACTTATGTTCCTCAATGCCATCCATGGCGTATAAATTCCGGTCTCAATCTGGCTGCAAGTGATACCAGCCCGGGATGAACGCTGTGCGTCATCAGCTGCCAGCCTGACAGGATAATGATTTACACAGCCCGCTCTTCACCAAAACAGCATGTGCTTTACTGGCAGGCTCACCGTATCCACTATTTGAAATCAACCTGCATCAACTCGGCGATGGTGGAGTCGCGGGTTGTTACTACGCAGCGATCCAGGTAATCGGTAAATCTTGAGGGTTTGTTCATACCCAGTTGCAGCAGTTTGGAATTATCGAATACCACATTCAGGTTTGAGAAATGACCATACAAATTCATGGCGCGCAGCATGATGCGTTCGTTGCAGGGCCCGAACAGATCCTTAAAGGTTCTTCTGCTGTCAGAGAGCTGTTTATAGGACACCTTCTGATAATCAACGCCGAGTGCCCTGCTCCCTGATGCTTTAGCCATCGCTTCGTCAATTTCAGCGAAGGTCACACTGCTCTGTGTGCCAGCAGAGATATGAATCACCTCATTAATGACGTCTTCTGCATCAAGCAGCATCACCAGGGCATCCGCGCAGTAATCAACCGGAACGACATCAATACGATCGTCCAGGTCGCAGGTGAATTTCCCTAATGCCAGCGCCATACGGAATACCCAGAAAATACTGGCTGACGGCAGACAACCCTGATCGGAATGGCCCACGACGATTGATGGCCGGGCAATGACCAGAGGCAGTTCCGGCAGCTTTTCGGTCATCATTTTTTCAATTGAGGCCTTACTCCAGGTGTACTCGACAACATGCTGATCGCGGCTGGAATCGAGTCCGCCTTCAGTCACCAGCGAGCCACGCTCCGGTGCACAAGACATCGCCGTACCCACGTGGATAAATTTCTCAAGTCCCGCGACACGGCTCATGCGTTCAGCGAACTGGAATGTGCCTTCAACATTCACTTTCCAGATAGTGGGATTGTTACCAAAAGAGGCAACGGCAGCACAGTTAATAACGTGGGTGACGTCATTAATCCGATAGTCATTGATAAAGTTTTCCGTTAATGCCAGATCACCTAAAATGATATTTTCAGGTGTTATCGTGTGAATAACTGACTCACTTAAGCCAAAGTTTTTAAGGTTAGCTTTAAGCCTTTTTAGCCCTTCTTCAACCGTCTCGCCTCTGACCAGCAGCAGCAGCCTATCCCTGACCCTGTTCTGTAATAAATTTGCTACAACAGCCCCGCCTAAAAAACCTGTAGAACCAGTAATAAGGATTTTTTTCATGATAGTGCCATTTAATCTGATTGATCAAAGGAAGCATTACTAAACCGCTTCCCAAACAGGAAACAATTAAAAAATAAATTGTTCAGGTAAATCATTTCTGATGTATGCGCTGGTCAGTTCAGGTTTACTGCTGAGTCCGACGTCAATGCCTTCCAAACCTGTCACTTCGTAAACCCGACCAGTATAAGGCCAGTTTCTATCGCCAGGCTCAACAACACTGCAGATATTTTACGAAACACGTTCGTTGAAGATTTATTTATATTCTACACAGGAGTAATAACTGCTGACCTCCCCACTCTGCGGCTAAGCTGTCGCTTTAATTTGAACCATTTTCCTCAGTCGGGATCAAGCTATATTAGATTTATATTTTGTGAACTTTACAGGTTAGTTATAAATTAAGTTTATTAAGAATCCATTAGAACCGAATTATTTTTCAAAGATTGTCTGCAGGTTAAACAAAAACAATTTTAATTATTCATTAAGCAAGCCGTTTAAACAGCGTTTAATTATCATCGTTTTGTCTCTGCCAATCATAATAGTCTTTTTAAAACGCAGGCGCTCTGAGACGTTTCAGTGCCGCGTCAGACAGAAACGGTTTCCCGGCGAGGGAATTTAACACAAGAACGACACCCGCTCAAAGCATGACCAGTTCTCAACAGGATGCCATGGGTATTTTGTATGAATACGATCAATCCCTGACAACCCAGCCAGCCAAAGGCTCTCTTACTCGCATGAATGGCGTGAAAAGGGTCGAAACAGGCCGATGGGAAAGCGCGCGTCATGTCACGTTTAAAAGTATCGAGCCAAAAGAGCAATCTCTGCGACAGCCGGTTATTCTTCTGGTTCACAGTGACTACATGCCCTCTCACTTTATAAAGGAAAAGAATTCCTGCACGAAATATTATCTGTAAACAGATGCAGATTACTATTCTGAATAAAAACTCGCCATTTTTTCGCCTCACTGGCTGAAAAGCGTAACCACAGGTAACTATCTTCGTGATATCTGTATCCTGACGAGAGAAAAGAGCCAAAGAGGAGCTAAGCTCTGATGAGTTCAACGTGCAACTATGACTACCAGGATATTGAGTAATGAAAAAATTATCAGTTATCGTTATTGCTACCGGCCTGTTTTTGTCAGTAAATTTACAGGCTAATGCTGAAGGATGTCTTAAAGGAGCCGCAGTTGGAGGCGTGGCAGGTCATGTTGCTCATCATGGTGTTGCCGGAGCTGCAGCAGGCTGCGCAGTCGGTCACCATATGGCAAAGAAGAAGCAGAAAGAAGCTGAGAAAAATCAGCAGGCACAGCAGGCTCAGAAATAAGCTGAACTTTGGTGTTGACCTAAACCCGCCAATAGCCGGATAACACTTTATCCGGCTATTGTTGATTTTTATTGTTAACTACCCAGAATAAATACAGGTGTAGCTGTGCATGAACAGCAGGAATTCGCAGTTTATGTTTTACGCTGGCTCAAAAAATTATCACCTACCCCTCCCGCAGTTATTTAAGCATCATGATTTTGACGCCATTCATCGACCATCTGCTTTGAGACCTCTTTTTTATAACAGATCGGTGCATAACCACCCTGCTTGCTCCATGCGCTTCGTCCGCCACAGCTACTGCCATTTCGCGCAGCACTAAATGGGCATGCACATACACCAGGATATGAGACGATTGAATCCTCGATAATGCGCTGGCGAATGAGATCATCGTTTTGCTTTGATGTCTTCGCTTGAGACGCACCAACCCAAAATATTGTCAGGACGATAACCAGACTAAAAACGATTCTGTTGTTATTCACGATTTCCTCCAGAAGTGAGGAGGATAATTTAACGCAGTCCAATTCATCTCAATCCTGTGAACAACAGACTATTGTGTGCCTAATCCTGGAAATGTTCGGTGTCAGAGGCGAAGGCGAAGATTCTTACCCAATAAGATATCAAACGAAGATTACGCATTAAAAACCATATCTAAGCCACAGTTCAGAGAAAATCAAAAGCTAATCATAGCGTTCGACCTCCTGAAGACGTTTGTACGAGATAACAGTTATCATCGGCCACATGATTATTCATGAATGCTTTCACAAACGCTTCCTGATTGATAGTTAGATATGTCAGTTACCGTAGCCTTACAGGTTTTGGTCATGATAATGATAAAAAACCCCCCTGATATGACACTGACCATTAATTTTATTTACTTTGTAACCCTCCAGTTATTAAATGAATATCAGTACTATCATCTAAATTATATCTAAATATTAGAATAAAAACCTATATACTTCTTCTTTATACATATAAATTGTCGCAAACCTTCATCGATGTACAATTCTCAAACCCAGAGCACAGTGAGTTTGTCATCTCAGATAATGACATCACGTTTTATAGCGTTGCTTGCCTGAGGTTGGTTTTAGGATTCACGCTAAGCTTTATTCATTATGGGAGAAGGTCGTGGAACAAAAAAGAAAAGATAAAGTTATTGAGAAGTAATTTAAACAATGAATATGGCCAGCTGTAGTTGTTGATCGTACAACTCTATACGTTATGAACCTTAATTCTGGCTTGATATTTATAATTGCAATGCTGGATAGCAACCCCTTAATCATGGAATAAATTCAGGAATGCTGGCTTTTTCATTCTATCAGCCAGTACAGGCAAAACGGGTGAAACAGTATTGTGACATTTACTCATGGCCTTCGATCAGGGCTGAGTAATTCTATAAAGTTGGTTTTTTATGATAGTAAAATATACTAATCGGATAATTTCCTGTGTGAGTGCAGCCCTTGTTTTATTGTTATTTTCGCCATCAACTTTCGCCACACCCGTTATTGGCATCGGCAGTATGTATGATGTCCTGACGCCAGGAATGCAAAGTATGACTAAAAGAATATATAACACAGGTGACTCCACCGCATTTGTTCGGGTTGAGATTCTTGAAATACATCCTGAGCGACAGGATAAAAATAATGAGTTACCACAAAAAGAGGTATCCGGAAAAACACTGGAACGTGAGAGACTTATTGTGACACCACAGCGCCTTATTATTCCCCCATCAGGATTTCAGAGTGTCCGTATGCTCTGGCCTGGTGAGCGTAACAGTGAGCGATATTTTCGCATCAGATTCATCCCTGTTATGCCAGAGAGCGACGATGGCTTTGGACTTGATAAGAAAGCAGTGAGTGAATACCGTAAAGAAAACCTGCAGGCAGGACTTAATGTCCTCACCGGGTACGGAACTATTCTAATCGTCCAACCGGAAAAGCCTTTATTTAATACCGTGATACACGATGCGGCGCCAGACTCTTTATCAGTGCGAAATAACGGCAACGCTACGGTGTCACTGGATGCAATACGCCAATGTAAATTTGCGAATACGGATTGTGGTTCCGTAACACGAGAATTCATTCTTCCTGGCCGAACACACGATGTGAAACGGAAGGCAGGATATAAAACGAATTTCACTCTGATTGAGGGAAGCAACAAACGGAATTTGAGTTATTAATTCCGTAAATATCTTCAGGCGAAAGTTTGCCTGTAATTAAAGACCACTTAAAACGTTAGGATATTATTAAACATGAAACGCAACCTTTCTATTCTTAAAAAATCCTTTTCTACCGCACTAATTTCCTGTGCAATTTTAGGCGGCGCAGTTGCGCATGCAGCTGACAGCCAAAGCTATACCATCAATTTATCTGCAACTGTTCCTTCAGATACTTTTCAGGTGATCCCTGTTGATTCTGGCTGGATTAACCAGACACAGGATATGGCTTACGACATTTCTACCAGCAAACTTAAAGTCTTTGAGAAAGAGTTTCAGTATAAAAATACCAATGGTGGTATTCAGGCAACACTGACCGGAAACCTCAACTCTGATGGTAAACCGCAGCTATCTAATGGAACAGATGTTATTCCTCTGGCTGTGACATTTAATGGTGTAACCCTTAGCAAAACAGCTACAACTGTTGTTACCAATGAAAATGCCAAAGCCGGTGGTCGAACAATGTTAAAAATTTCTCAGGCTGATGAGAAGGCTCTCGATATGAGTGGTTCGTTCACTGGTTCAGTTGCAATGGTCTTTGAACCTGCTGTCGTTACGCCAGAGTCCTGATAAATATGAGTTAAATATTTCATTGAGCACACCAGATGAGGGCCGCCACAGGATTGTGGCGGTTTTTTATGAAAAAGACTCTTTTTGCACTTATTTTACTTCCGCTTATATCCCATGCTGATGATATGATGCTGGCCGCAAATATGCGGAAATTACCTGAAGATTTCCGCCGGTACTTCTACAACTCTGAGATTATTGTTCAGGTCTATCTGAATGACAGCCGGTTATTTGATGCGGCGGTTGCCTTAAAAGAAAATGGAAATATTCGTCTGCTGCGTATAATCGATGACGCTCAGGATACTGACCCGGAAATTCAGACGCTATGGCGTGATTTACTTGCAAAAGGCGTATCGATTGGTAAATGCGAGAAAAACTGTCCATCCGGCCTGATGGCGGTGCAGTACAAACTTGATAATTCTGTGCTGAAACTTTATACCCAGAATTATGAGACAGCCCGTGCCAGAAGCACATACATTTCCATGCCGGAAGAAACACCCGGTGGAATAATTATGTATAACGATGCATCGGTTACAACCTCGGAGGCATCACGAAGCTGGGGCATAAATTCATCGCTCACTTCATCTCTTGCTAACTGGAGCCAGAAAGCATCCTTTCAGTCATCCGGAACGAACGGTAGATATAACTATAGTAGTTCTAGTCTTTATGAACTCTACACGCAAAAAGAACTTCAGGGCAGTTTTATTCGCCTGGGCTTTTTTACTCCAGACAATGATACCGGTAATGTACAGACATCCGGATTCGGTTACGACACCGTAGTCGGTGCAATGTGGGGAACTTCAGATACACTCCTGGTCAGTACGGACAGTGTCAGCGCCTGGCCTGTTTATGTGACTGGACGTAATCGATCCATCGCAGAAGTCTGGCGTGATAATCGCCTGATTCATACCCAGGAATTACAGGCTGGTGTGCAGGCGCTGGACACCCGTCAGTTGCCTGGTGGCATTTACGATATAACCATTAAAATCATTGAAAATGGGCAAACCGTCGATACTCAGCAGGCGCAGATCTACAAACCTCAGGGATGGAGCGACCCAAACCGACGCTGGCGTATGAATCTCTGGAGTGGCCAGCACAGAACCCTGGCTTCTGGAAAGGGTCGCGTACGAGACGATAACCCTTATGCCGTTGGGGGTGGCATTGATGTGCTGGCACACCCCCGTGCTGTTCTGGGCATTAGCGGAGCGGCGACAGATAAGGAAAATCAGGTCAGAACACGGGCGAATATAACGCTATCCCCTGATGACAGTCTTTTTGCCCAATACACGCTGGGAAACACAGAATATCAAACGAACCAAAATACCGACATTCGCTATTATCGCAATATCTCCGGTGGCAGTTCTGCCAGCATATTCTGGCGCTCAACAACGTCAGATATCTATGGGCACAGAACGTCATCACGCCAGCAGGGCGATACATGGGGAAGCACCCTTTCGCTCCGGCTTCCCTGGTCAACATCCGTCATTGTTAACGGGCAATATATGGATACTGTCTGGCGCCGCGGATTGGGTGCCGATATATCACTGACCACGCTGGCCTCTCTGTCCGGACATGACATAAATTATCGGGTCAGCGCATACGACCGCCCCGGCTTTAATGACAATCGTCGCGACCATGGTATTTCATTTGGTGTCAGCATCTCACTGGCACCGGCGGCACGGCACATCCTGTCAACTGAAACAGGCATGAACCAGAACCATGGGTATTCCAGTCTGAACTATCAGTGGCAGCCCGGAGAGGACAGTAGCATCCGCACTCTCGGAGGCGGCGTCTCATACAGTCAGCTAAATACCGTCATCAGCGGCAATGCCTCAGTTGATACGCCGTACGTTAGCGGAGATGGTTACGTTCAACATAATACTCAGGGTAATACCAACGTAGCGGGCGGTAATCTGAGCCAGGTTCTGGTTATTGGCGGAGGCAAAATGGCGTCTGTCAACGGAAGTAAAAGTCGTAGCATGGAGTCCGCCCTGATTGTCGACGTGGACTCAGATGATGACACGACGAATATCCTGGCTTCAGGCCGGATGGCTGAGACGCGGTTGAAAGTGGGTCGTAATATTGTACCGGCAGAGTTGTGGAAAAAAGATAACGTCCAGTTTACTGCCAGTGGCGGTGATGCTGTACAGGTCTCACCAGCCTTCGACAGTGTGCAGATGCAACGTGGCAGCGTGAAATACATAAAAGTAAAGGCAGTGAAGACCTTCACTCTCGTAGGGATGCTGCAGGACGAAAATGGCAATGTCCTGAGAAACCGCTATGTGAACACTGATGTAGCCAGTGGCGTGATAAACGCTGAGGGAGTACTGACACTGGACTCCGGAACAGATAACAGAAAACTTAAGATCAGGGCCGAAGAAGGTTTACCCGCAATGCAGTGTGACCTCCCGACCGGAATCGACAGAAATAAAAAAGTGCAATTCATCAGCGCAATAAAATGCCGGGCTATCGACACGGGAGACAAAAAATGAAGAGCGTAATATTACGGTTTATGATGAGCACCCTGCTGCTTGCCGGCTGTGCATCGGCCAACGCCGCAACAATGGATATCACAGCATCGTTTTCACCTTCGATGGAAAACCCGGAAAATAACACTTTCACAAATACAACAAAACAAAGTGGGTATTGCAGCGCCGACCCCGGCGAATGCATAGAAAATAATGTATTTAGCATTAGCATGGGGGAAATAACCGCTTCTCTGGCAACGTCAGGAATTATCGCTAACTCAACGCCCAGAATGGGGATGTATTACAAAATGCCGGGGGCGTGGCGAAATGTCACAGCAACAAATAAGGACACGGGATCACAAGTGACGATTAGCTTTAGAGCCAACGCCTTTTCTGCCCAGTACAACACGAATGGTGACTGGACACTTACAAAGTATGGCGAAGCGTGGAATGGCGGATCTTTTGTTTATGCGCCTTCACCCTGCGGTTACTCAGGCGTGGGTAAGTATACCCCTAAATTTTACATGTTTATGTGGAAATGGCCTATAAGCGATGCAGCATGTTACAAAACGGCGACGAAAGACCTTACCGGGGAGCCCTATTTAATCAGTGACACCAGTCTTGGCTATGAACTTAAAACACCAGATCCATTGAAAATGGAATCCGGCATTTATACTGGAAGGCTAGCCCTACGTGTCGGACCTGGAGGCGATATCGATTTCGGTGACAACTTTCAGGCATCAGACAACGAACTCGATATCAATTTTACACTGACCGTGAATCATGAACTCAAACTGACAACGACACCCGAAAACCGGGCAGTGTCCCTGCAGCCCTGTGCGCCCGGCCGCATCTGTAGTGAAGAGGAAGGTTCTGCAAACTGGGAGCGATGGATGGTGAACCGTATCACTCCTGAACTGACCGGAAAAAGTAACTTTAATCTTTCAAGCTCTGGCGAATTTACGGTTTATCTCCAATGCGAGCAGCAGAGCGGTTCAGACTGCGCCCTTAAAAGCGACAACACGCCTTCGCAGACCGTGCCCGTCCGGACCCTTCTGACCCTGCCGGAGAATATTATTGATCATTCAACAGGCTCAACCGTGTCAAAACGGCGACTGACCACAGGGAAAGATTTAACAAAAAACGTATTCACAACAAAAAGCTTTGGTCAGAACAGAGCTGGAAGCATCGAATTTCTGGTAGGGCAAAAAGACGTTGATACCATGCTAAAAACCCGCCCGGATACGTATCGTGGTGCTGTAACAGTCATCTTTGATCCGGATATTTATTAAAATCAATCTGGCAATGCCGCTGTTTTTATCATGTTGATGGATTAAAAGGCGCTGAAACAGAACGTTTCCGTTGCGGGCAATCAGTTCGCAACGGGAATAATCACGACATCAACGTTTTATCATGGCTCTTCATCACAACGATAAAAATGCAGTTAGTAATTCACTTATGTATAGCGCAGTAACTGGCTGATACGCATTCAGGGTGAATGCCGTTCATCCTGTACGGGTTATTCAGTCATCAACAATGGGGCCTGCCCTGCTCCAGGGTTTAAGGGCATGCCTGTATAGGCCAGGTGTCTGTTTTCGGTTCATGGTCTGACTAAACGACATAAAAAATCCGGAAACGAAACGCTTCCGGATTTTTATACAGTTGCTGGATTGTTTAATCGCCAATTATCAAAACGGCATCAACCCGTTTAGTGACTTGCCGGTCAGGTAAAGCACGATACTGATTAAGTCCGCACGCGCAGCGCTGCCTCAATCCTGTCAGCAATTCGGGTGACTAAGTAGGCAATTACCATGTAGAACACCACCGCAATCAGGAAAGCTTCGAGATAATAGAAGTTCAGTGCTGCCGTCAATTGTGCCTGAGCAAAGATATCGACTACTTCAATGGCAAATGCCAGCGACAGCGCTTTCATGATCACCATAAAAGCATTTGCCAGATCGGGAATCGCCGCGACGATAATCTGCGGGAACATCACCCGACGAAACAGCTGTCCGCCGCTGTAACCGAGTGACAGGGCGGCATCCGACTGGCCGTTGTCAAACGAGTTCAGTGCCCCTTTCCACACTTCAGCCTGGAATGCTGCGACGCAGGCGCTTAACGCCACGATTATGATCACCCAGTTCGGCAGCGAGTGTGCATTGACTTCCACGCCCAGTAACGTGGCAACAAAGTGCAGCGCCGGAGGCAAGCCGTAATAGGCGAGGAAAATGACCACTACCATCGGCACACCTTTGAAGGCGATTTTGTAGATAATCACCAGCTGGCGCAGCACCGGCATGCGGCGATGCTCAATAAAGGCAAACAGCCCGCCCAGTAGTGTCGAACAGATAAAAACTGTAACAGCCATCAACAGCGTCACTGGCACCGCATCAAGAATGCTCCAGAAGTCCGGCAGCAAAACCTCAGCATCAAACATGGTTTTTCTTCCTCACTCAAACGCTGGTGGTGAACTTCACGCGCGCAGCAGACTTCGAGCTGTATTTCGCATGACGTTGTTCAAAGAAGCGGATAACCAGCCATGCGACGCCACACAGCAGCGAATAAAGTACGGCCAGCACGAGATAGGTGCCGAACTGATACTGGTTGTAATCGCGTTCCATAATCAGGTGCGCGGTCGCCATCACATCAGCTGCACCGATGTACATCACCAGTGCCACGTTGTGAATCAGATAGATGATTGCATTACCGTAACCCGGCAGCGCAAAGTGCACCGCCTGCGGGCCAACGACACGCAGCATTTTCTGGCGGAAACTGTAACCAAGGCTGTCGGTGGCATCGTGCTGACCACGTTCAACCGCGAGGTAAGCCGGGCGCATCACTTCCGATAAATAACCGCCGTGATACAGGCTCAGACCAATCATTGCCGCCACGTTGGCCGTGAAGAAGTCGTTAAAGCCAAAGTTATCGGTGATCAGTGGCATGCCGTAGAAAGCCACAAACAGCTGCAATACAACCGGCACGCTGCGGGCATAAGAAACGTAGAGATCGGCCAGCTGGCTGAGCACGGGAATACGGCGCACGCGGAAAAAGGTCGCGATCAGCGCCAGAAAAAACCCGACAATCATCGCCACAAACATGATGCCGAGCGTTAAAGGCAGTGCCGACAGCAGTTCTGGAATCATGGAGGAAAGATTCACGGTTAAACACTCCTGCTAATAAGGACAGCATGCGCCCGGCTCATCGCCGGACGCAGTGAATCTATTACTTCATGTATTTGGAGACGTCTTCGCCAAACCACTTTTGCGCCAGCTTATCGAGCGTGCCGTCCGCCTTCAGCTCTTTCAGCGTTTTCGTGATGTCATCATTCAGTGCCTGATTCTGAGCAGAGCGGTGGATCAGAACATAGGTATTGTTAATGACCACCGGCTCACTGGCTTTGATAGCCAGCTTCTGGTTGTCGATTACCGTTTGCTCACCGAGGTTTGAAGGCAGGATGAGTGCGTCATATTTACCGTTCTGTACTTCTTTCAGACGATCCGGATAAGGCACCCCGGCGCTGGACGCTTTGATGGTGATCTTGTCGTTCGGGTTATCCTGCTGCCACTGGGTGACGAACTTATACACGCCCCCACCTGCGGTGACAGGCACGATCTTCTTGCCGACCAAATCTTTCATACCATTGATATTGCTATCGCTGCGGCTGTAGATCTTCATCAGGCTGGCACCGATTGGCGCATCAGGTATCAGGAACTGTTTGCTGCGCGCAGGCGCTTTATAGTATCCGCCGGTGGCCATGTCATATTTGCCGGTTACCAGGCCGGTTTCCTGTGCGATATCCGCCGCACCTTCCATCACAAATTTGTACTGTGGCAGTTTCGCGTTGATGGCTTTCAGCACGTCCGGCTCGTATCCCTCGGGTTCGTGACCAATTGCGCCCCATGACAGCGGCTTGGATTCTGCAGCGGTGGCGATTTTGATAGTACGTACGGCGTCAGCAAAGCTGTTACCGCTGATCAGGGCCAGTGCGATGATGCCAGGCGCGGCCAGGCGACGTAATGTGGTTTTGATTGCAGGCATGTTTTTGATTCCTTTAATTATTAGAATAATTTTTCTGAGTTGAGGAACTGGGCAAGGCGCGGCAGCGTTGGGTTATCAAACATCTCTGCTGGCGTCCCCTGCGCCGCCACCACACCCTGATCCATAAACACGATGCGATTCGAAATGCTTTTCGCAAACTGCATTTCGTGCGTCACCAGCAGCGAGGTAATGCCGGATGACGCCACATCTTTAATCACTTTAAGCACTTCACCCACCAGCTCAGGATCGAGCGATGAGGTCGGTTCATCAAACAGCATCACATCCGGACGCACCGCCAACGCACGGGCGATACCGGTCCGCTGTAACTGGCCGCCCGATAACTGCGATGGATAGTGATCGAGCCGGGTTCCCAGGCCTACGCGTTCCAGCTCCTGCACGGCGATGTCGCGCGCTTGCTGTTTGGTTTTACGCTGGATAACAATCAACGGATCCATCACATTTTCCAGCACCGTCATATTTTTAAACACGTTAAACTGCTGAAACACCATGGCAGTGCGCAGACGGATAGCCTGAATCGCTGCTTTGTCGGGTGACTGATAATCCATGCGGATCTGGTCGAGTTGAATCGTCCCCGCTGACGGCTTCGCCAGGTAGTTAATGCAGCGCAGCAGCGTAGTTTTCCCCGTACCACTTGGCCCAATGATCGAAACCACATCGCCGCGTTTTACTGACAGATCGACACCTTTCAGAATCGGGTTACTTCCGTACGCGAGCGTAATATTGTTGAGTTCTAACATCCGGTGCAGCCCTTATTTGTTCAGGTCAGCATGGCCAAGCACATGCATCAGACGGTTGGCCCAGCCAAAGATGGCGATAGCGTGGATCAGATCGATAATCTCCTGATCGTTCATGCCGACGGCGCGAAGTGCGGCAACATCTTCCGGCGTGGCTTCAGACGGTGTGACCGATAAACGACGCGCAAAGTGATAAATAGCCGCGTCGCGTTCACCCAGCACGTCCGCACGGTCGAAATAGATGGCACTGACCACGGCGTCGCTGTCGGCCAGCTGTGCATGACGGCGCGCATGCACCACCGCACAGTAGCGGCAACCGTTAACAATGGAAGCACCCAGTGCGCCAAGTTCACGATCCGCGCGGTTCAGACCACCGTCAACATACATAATGGCGTTGAATAAACCGGTACGCGCAGTGTAGCTCTCTGGATCGTGTACCAGCGTGCGCACATACTCTGAGATCTTCTTGTTGGACGGCGTCACTTTCATCGCATCAAGCTGTGCCGGCGTTGCCTGTTCAACCTCTACGGGTGTGATATAGGGATGCCAGTGCAGCGGCTTGAGATTAACCGACGGAATCATGCGGACCTCATCAGACGTAAGCCAGCCGCGACCCGCGTCTGGAAGTTAAGAAAGGCGATCAGTTCAGAGAGCGCGACAATTTGCGGGTTGCTCAAGCCGGCCTGCTCCAGCAGGCGAATGTGCTGTTCAGTCGCCTGAATCGGGTGCTGTGTCACCATGTCAGCATGGCGTGCAATCGATGCCAGCGGTTCCTCATGCACAGGATTACCGGCCGCGAGCGCCAGTAACGCGTCAGACGGGTTCAACACTGCCAGCTGTGCATGATAATCGCGTTGCAGCGGTTCATCCGCGTTCAAGACCGCCATACGTTGCGCCAGCGCCAGACGGAGAACCGCAGGCAAACCCTGTTCGTCTTCCGGCGTTAACACTGACAGACGGCACGCTTCTGCACCCTCAACAAATTCGGGACGCAGGCGGCGCGTCTGATACAACGCTTCTTCGGGTACTAATCCGGCTGCCTGATCAATAACGTCGCTCACAACGCGTTCTCCTGTTTTAGTTGCGGGGTTGAATCTACCCATTCATCGCCCAGTAATTCCGGGGTGTTAAAAGCCTGTAAGTTGGCGTAGTGCTGCCCGACGTCATCGGCAAACAGTGAAGCAGCAATGCCGCGCACCAGGCGTTCCGCTCCTGCACTCACTGCAGGAATATCGCCAGAAACTTTGCCGTGCGTCAGCATCGCAGCATCATTGAAACAGTGAATGTGTGCCAGTATCGGGCAGGCACCCGGCGTCAATTCGCGGAATTCAAACGAAGGACCGAGATCCGGCGCTTCCAGCAGGCTGTGTCGTGCAGTCCCCATTTCCGGCTGATAGCGTCCGTCGGACCAGCTACGAATATGTGGCGCAATGGCAGCAAACTCCGGACGACCGTGAAAATCGTTGGTGAAGCCGGTGGCGGCGATCAGGAAGTCGTAGCGCAATACGCCCTGGGTCGTTTCGATCAGCAAGCCATCGGCTTCCTGCTTAACGGCCTTGATGGCGCAGTCGAGGAAGAAACGTGCATTGTCATGACGGGATACGCGCAGGGTTGAAGCACGCGGCGGCGGCGTTTGCGTCGCGGCGGTGTAATCGACAAACTTCCACTTCCAGACGTCGGGGAGTTGATACATGCCATGCACCACGCCCTGACTGCCAATGCCCGTCATCTTGTTAATGCGCGGCATTTCTTTACGTCGGATCAGCAGATCGACTGTGGCAGCGCCCTGCTCCAGAGCGGTGGCAGCGTTATCCATCGACGATGCGCCTGCGCCAATCACCGCGACGCGTTTGCCCTGTAATGCGGCAAAATTGATGTTATCGGCGGAGTGTGCCCAGAACTGGCGATCGATACCTTGCAGGAAATCCGGGACGGCAAAACCACCGAGTCCTGAACGCCCGGTAGCCAGCACCAATCGGCGTGTGTAGACGCGCCCGGTTTCGGCACCGTCCAGATCGAGCGCAATAAGATCCCCGGCCTGCGCGATATGGGTGACACGCACGTTGTTCTGCACCGGCAGATTCAATACCCTGCGGTACCAAATCAGGTAATCCATCCACTGCGCTTTAGGAATTTTGTCCAGTGCTTCCCATGCTTCATTCCCCCACTGTGCCGTGAACCATGCACGGAAGGTCAGCTGCGCGAGCCCAAGAGCCGGACCGTGTAGCGTTTTCGGCGAGCGCAGCGTTTCCATGCGCGCAAAAGTAACCCACGGCCCTTCCAGCCCTGCGGGCGCAGTGTCATAGGCCACCACATTGCTAATGCCGGTGAACTGTAATTTAGCGAGCGCTGCCAGACCGCACATGCCCGCACCAATCACCACTACATCGCGAACGGGTGCGCTCTGATAAGTCCGTTCCGGTACCCATGATTTGGCAGGCAGCTCCAGAAACTCCAGATCCTGCTGAAGCTGAGCTTCCAGCGCATCAAGACCTTTGGCGACAAATGTCATAAAGCAATCCCCTGGTGTCAGCGATCGCATGAGAGCGAGCGAAAACGGTCAATGTGCGTCAATGAGACGGCCTTTTATTATCTTCAAAACACATAATAGGCGGCTAACAATCATTAAAACGCATAGTAAGAACTAAGTTTTCGCATAATCCTCTTGCCCTAATTCAGAGTCAATAACTCCGCTCATGATTCGACCAATGGATTTCTTATATCTTATGCTGAAAAAGCTATAAGCATTGAATATGAAGGGGTTTTTTTATAAATGGGTGTCTGGTTCTGCCTTAATACCTGCAGTAAAAACGATCTCTATATCGCAGCCTTCCACTTGATAGTGACGTTAAAACGAAAACCGTTATTAATCCTGATTGATGATTCGCATAATGCGAGGGTGTTCACTGGCAGTCAGACGTTTAAATCCAGGCAGCAACTGCGCGGCGGCATCTGCCAGCGCCTCCACCAGCGCCTGCGCCGCGCTGGAAAGCTGGCGGCCCTGAGGCGTGATCACACCAAAAAAGTAAGGGATATCTTCCTGAAGCGGGCGGATCGCCACACCGGCCAGCGGCATGCCCCAGCCTGTAACCGGTTCGAGGATCGCCACACCTAATCCAGCCCGCACGCAGCCCAGAATATTCGCCGACGAATTGGTTTCAATAGTTTCCATCAGCGGCGCTTTGACCTTCTTCAGCGCTTTATCATAGCGGCCACGCAAACGCTGCGGACTCCAGGGGGCAATTAAACGGCGGCCTGCTAACTGACTCAGCGATAGCGTACTGTTCAATGCCAGCTCATCTTTTTCCGGCAGCGCGACCACGCATTGCGACTGTCCAATCCAGTGCAACTCAACCGCGTGATGTTCTAGAGGCAAACTGCACAAACCGATGTCAGCCTCTGCGGTGATCACCGCATGCGCCGTCTGAACGGCGGATTCACTGATGATTTGCACTTTGTTTTGCAGATTCAGTGCAGCCAGTGCCTGTGGCAATAAGCCGGCAGCGAGCGCGGGCGTAGCCGCAATACTGAGCGGGCGATGCTGCTGATGCGCAATTTCCTGAGCACGCAGGCGTATCTGCTGTAATGACAGCAGCGCTTTTTGCACATACTGATGCAGCTGCAAGGCCTCTTCTGAGGGATGAATGCGCGGACCATTACGAATAAACAGTGGGTAACCCAGCGACTGCTCCAGCTCCTGAATCAGACGGGAAACGGCGGGTTGTGAGCGGTTTAGCACTTTGGCTGCCGCGGTGACGCTGCCCGCAGAGATTACCGCCGAGAAGGCTTCCAGCTGACGCAGATCGAGGTCATTTAACAAAGTCATCGCGAGGATTCTTCCCTAAGTCATTGATCGTTCCCGATAAACACACGGGAAAAAATCCATCATAGAGAGAGTTTGTCAAATTAGCCATAACGACAAAAATCGCGTGGCAGTTGCCGATTCGTCACGGCGTGTATCCGGCGACTGAATGCAGGGGCAAGCTCAGCGATTTCTTCCTGCACGCCTGGCGGCATCTCTTTGCAAATTGAACCGTCTTATATCTGACACCCCTACTCCTTGCGGCAGTCGTCTTTGAAATTGCGTCGGGTACCGGGTTATCGGCTTTAAACGTTGGCAGATCGTTTAATAACGGCAATGCGTTTTCAGGGTTCTGCTGGTTATTTATTTTAATGGGCACCATCTGATATTAATCATCACGACACTTTCAGGTCACAGGCCAGAAATTTGAATACGGTGTGCATATGTTCAATTCTGATAAGGTAAAAGATCTTTTAAAAAAACGTCCTTTATCGATCCAGCCGCAGACTACCCTCTCGTCGGTGCATTCAAGCACAATCATTTTTTTTCTTCTGTTTCGTCGACGAACAATGGTGCCAACCGCAATCATGCGGATGCCTTAACCGAGAGTTGCCCGGCTTTATTATAATTTTCCGCCAGTATCGTCCTGACAATAAAATCGTTAGTGCTTTGAAGTTCTTTTATCTCAGGCTGAAGTTTTCCATAAATCCTCATGCCCTCCAGCATCATAAAAATGCTTTGAGCCATGACCCTGGCATGTTCATCCTGCCGAAAGATACCCTCCTGCTGACCTCTTACTAATATCCATTCTAATTCATTGATAATATTATTGAATTTAGAAGATACTTTTGATTTTACCTCTTCGTCCCCAGGTAAAAGCTCACTGGCTGCTGCAATAGTAAAGCAGCCTTTCTCTCCCAAAGGAGCAGATGATAGCTGGGCCACAAATTCAAGCATTTCTCGCAGCGCTGCCTCAGGCGACATTTCTGCATTTCGCTTTGCCGTTCTTGAATTGCCATCCTCCATGTAGCGCTGTAATGCAGCAAGGTATATAGCGCGCTTATCCGGATAAAGCTTATAAATACTGGCACTCGCCAGGCCTGAGGCTTTCATGAGGTCAGCCATCGATGTCGCCTGGTATCCGTTTCGCCAGAAACATTCAAGTGCTGTATTGAGAAACACGTCTGGATCGAACTCTCTCGGTCTTCCCGCAGCTGCTTTCATAGGGCTCTCCTCTGTGAACAGGAGCATTGTAGATCGACCAATCTACAATTGAAAGGTTTTGAGTGGACTCTGCGTCCATCACTATGAATTTAAGCAATCGCGAGACCGCTATTATCACTGACAGAAGTAAACTCAATCACAGCGGTGCATGAGGCACAGGAATATGTAATCAATAAACATGAATCTGACCCTTACAATTCGCCTGATGCAAGGGCTGTTGAAGCGGTCCGCCATCAATCAGGCGCGTGCGCGTTAACTGATGGCAGACTGACTATAATCACTGGCTGTTATGCTCAGAGCACGCAGCCACGATCATTAATGAGAGTTGTTATCCGATATTTTCAGCTGCGACCTGGCATTATAAAAACGTCGGAAAGATAAGTAGACCGCAATGATTGTTGACAGGCTGGCGGTTCCAATCAGCATGAACGTCACCATAATCTGATACTTAATTGCTTTGAGCGGATCGATTCCTGCGAAGATCAATCCTGACATCATCCCAGGAAGGCTGACCAGTCCGACCGTTTTGGCCGCATCTACCGTGGGGATAAGAGCTGTACGAATGCTGTCAGCAATAATACGGCCCGACGACAACTTCACTGATGCGCCCAGGCTCAGCATCTCCATAATTTTCTGGTGATTATCGCTGAAACGCTGGTTCAGATTGCTGTAACAGAGCCCTACCGCGACCATGGCATTACCGGCAATCATGCCTGAGATGGGAATGACCTGCATCGGCACAAAGGCGATTGCGCCGCTAAGCCCCAGAATCGTCAGTGTGATGACGGTGCCACTGAAAATAGCGACAAAGGATATCGCAAAGGCGTTATCGATATTCCGACCGCGCTTGCGTGCATTGATTGCGGCATTTACGCAGATAAACAACACCATCACTACCGTCAGCCAGCTGTTATTAACGTCGAAAATTGACTTCAGCACGAAGCCAACAATAATCAGCTGGATAATCGCCCGGCATACACTCCAGATAATATCTTTGCTCATGCCGAGCTTTTCTTTCTGACTGATTAGCAAAGCAATGACGACCAGCGTCAATGAGAGCAACAGTGAGGTGTCACTAATATTATGTTGATTCACGCTGATGCTCCTCTTCGGGCGCTGCCAGACGAAGCACATTCCCGGCCTGCTCAATGTCATTTACATCGTGACTGATACGCACCACCGCCACCTTGTCTTCAACTGAAATTCTGTTAATCAATGAAAGCACCGCCAGCCTGTTTACGTCATCAAGGGCGCTGGTGACTTCATCCAGTAGCAAAATATCCGGCATAAACTGCAGATTACGAAGCAGCCCGATACGCTGCTTTTCCCCACCGGAGAGCTGTTCAACAGATTTATTCAGCATATCGGGTGAGAGATTGACACTCTCAAGGTGAGCAACAAGCCTTTCCCGATGCGGTTTCTGGCGCCGGATCTGCCAGGGAAGCGCGAGGTTGTCGTAAACCGTCTGACCAAACAGCTGCGGTGTCTGAAAACAGTACGAGACCTGCTGGCGATACGCCTCTGCGTCCAGGGTGGTGATGTCGTGGTTTTTGAAGAAGAGTTGCCCGGAATCTGGCGTAATGAGGGAAGCCATAATTTTTAAAAGTGTGCTTTTTCCACTGCCAGAAGGGCCGGTCAGTAATACGCAATCGCCCTGATGTAACTGCAGAGATACCGGTCGTAGTAGCTGACGATCTCCGACTGAAAAAGTGACCTCCTGCACATCGAGCAGGGGCAAAACTCTGTCCATATTTACGCCTCAGGACCTTAAGAGGAAGTGGCAGGATTTTTGCGTCAGACGGAATCAGACACTGCCTTTCATGGGCCGGATACACGTGGTGTGCTTTGCCGCCCATTTACAGCGCGAATGGCGGGTTAAGCGCATCGGACTGCGAGACATAAGAGTAGTCATTTCAGAACGGCTAATCATCTTCTGAGTTAAAAATGAGTGGATTGAAACAGCTGTGGGTCGTTCCTCCGCAAAAAGCACGAGGGTCAGACAAAGGTGGCTGACCCGCTGCGGCAATTATTTGTTTTCCCAGTGGGTAGAAACGGGGTTTGTGACCGTATTCATTTCCTGTGTATAGGTGCCGTTCTGCTGTGCGATGGCCTCGCCGGTGTCGACAATCGCGTTCTGAATGAAAACGTTCTGCTTTTCACTTTTGATAAAGGTTAACTGGTGAAAGGCCGTTTTATTCCCCCAGTCAGCAGAAGGCAGAGAGATAAAACGCACGGTGAACGTTTCATCATCAAACTTGCCCTGCATAACGTAAACGCCGTAGTGGTTTTCGCCCTGAGAAATGATCTTATAGGTGCCATTGTCGTAATAATAGATCTCAGCATCCGGAAACGGCTTTTTGTCATACATTTTGCGGTAGTGCAGCACCTGTTTGATGGTGGGCTGCCCGAAACTGACAGTCAGGTTTTTACCATCCGCTGAGGTCGTCAGGCCATCAGCATGAACACTGCTCATCAGCATTAACAGGCTGGTTGTAACCATTGCAGTTGCTTTCACTCTCTTTCTCCTGATCGGATCACGGGAACAACAAACGTATAACACGACAGAACTTACACGGCAGTGCGTGTCGGTTGAAGAGGCAGATAACACCTCATTACACATTGTTATAATCACTAAAGGTGACCAGGTTGTTACAGAATGACAGCTCCGCAAATGATGCCAGGCTGTCACTGGATTTAATTCAGTAAACCAGCCCCGACATTCACCGATAAACCCAGAATAGCCAGATTGAAAATAAAGGAGATAACAGATTGCAGTAATGCGAGTTTACGCATCTCTGTGGTTCCGGTGGCAACGTCCGCAGTTTGTGACGCAACCGCGATGGTGAATGAAAAGTAGAGGAAATCCCAGTAGCCCGGATCCGTCGTTTTATCGGGGAATATCAACGGACTCACATGTTCACTCCGGTTAAGGTAGTGCTGATGAGCATAGTGCATCGCAAATGAGCTGGGCAACATGGCCCAGGATGCGATCAATGTCATTGCTGTCAGCAACAAATGCAGGAGTCGTGGTGTGCCGGTCAATCCTTTCAGGGTAGGGAGTTCACTCAGAATAGCCACAATACTGACCATACACGCCACAATCACGATTCCCAGCACCAGCGCGGCACTCTGATCCTGCAGCTGAGCAATACGCTTAATTCCTGTTGCATCGGTTCGCAGCATGCGAACCCAGAGAATGCAGAGATAGAGCCAGGCCCACACATTCCAGCTAATCAACAAACGCTGCATCTGACCCAACTGAGCAGAGAGTAAAAAGTAGCACATTAAACCGGCAGCAACAGAGAGCACCAGACGCAAACGGGCATACAACGTGGAGGTTAAAGATGTCGGCATCGTAAAGCCATTATGGTTTAGTCAGAATGATATCCACTTTAGCTAAAACCGGGTAAAAATTATAAATAAAGAATCAATACTTACACTTTTTAAGTACCCGCCAGGTTCGATTCCAGAACGTGAAATGTGTAAAAAGCGCAGCGAATCACTTATGCAGTAAAGTCTGCGGGTATTGAGAGGATGAATAATCTAACGGTGTTTGTTCCATCAGGTATGGCTGCCGCTTTAGCAGTAGTTTTTTGGTGAATTATCTATTTCGCCTTTACGATAAAAACAGATGTTAATAATTCTCAATCACGCTAACCTGAGGGCAGTGAAAATAAACCTCCACCCTCTTTATTTTTATGGTGATTTCCAGCTCAATCAGGGTAATAAACAGGTCGCCAGGCAATATCTGGAAAAAGCACTCAAAGCAGCGCCGCGTCCAGGGCGGGAAATCGCTGACAATGGACGGCATGCCGATATCGAACGTGATCTCAGCAAGCTTGATTGAGGTTTTTTAACGATGGCCCGCCGGTTCCCTCGTTGACTTTCGCCCCGCGTCTATACTTTTTCGAGGGCGACTGATCTAAACCGACGACGTCATGATTTACAGATTGAGTGCCTGCTGCGGCCTGCTTTAAAACGTTAACGTCTGACACAAGAGGGATAAACGGTTGATACATGGAGAATCGCACAAAATTTCGCGATCTGGCTGGCTGCGAGCAGCCGTGCTGGGTGCCAATGATGGCATTGTTTCGACGGCAAGCCTTCTCACCGGTGTCGCTGCTGCTAACAGCGCTTTTCATAGTCTGCTTCTGGCAGGCGTAGCTGGCGTGGTGGCCGGTGCCATGTCTATGGCGACAGGTGAGTACGTTTCTGTTTCCTCACAGGCTGACACCGAGCGCGCCGCTATTGCCGAAGAACAGGCCGAACTGGAAAGCAACTATCAGGCTGAAACACACGAGCTGGCAGCAATTTATACTCATCGCGGTTTGAATAAAGAATTAGCGCATGAGGTTGCCACTGCACTCATGAAACATGACGCTCTTGATGCGCATACGCGTGATGAACTTGGCATCTCTGATATCTCCAGCGCCCGGCCGCTTCAGGCTGCACTGTTCTCTGCAGGCAGTTTTACGGTGGGGGCATTAATTCCGCTTATTGTCGCTCTGACTTATTCAGGTATTGCGGGTATTGTTATCTCGGCTCTGCTGGCGCTGATGATTTTAGGGGCTGTAGCCGCCAGAGCCGGCGGAGCACCAGTCATACGCAGCGTCATCCGTGTCAGTTTCTGGAGCAGTCTCGCAATGGCGCTGTCCGGCGTGACTGGCGCTTTGTTTGGCCATTTCGCAGGGTGAATTAAGGTGACGCGTAAGCGTCACCTTAACTACATAAGCTGAATACCAAAGCGCTTTAAAAACAGCGCCCAGAGAACAAAGAGGATGACAGTGATTACGCAGGATATCAGTAGCGTCAGCCAGAAGCCGGTTCGCTGATAGAGGTAAGGAAAAAGAACGAACATCGGCAGTGTCGGCACCACATACCAGAAAGTGTACCAGGCATGAGCGCTGATTTTTTCCTGTGTCTGCCCTTCCAGCTTCATCCAGATCAGCACCAGAAGAGTGACCAGCGGTAAGGCGGCAAGCAGGCCGCCCAGTCGATCGCTGCGCTTCGCCGCTTCTGATATCAGTACGACCATAAACGCCGTAATGGCATATTTCGCTATTAACCAGAGCATGATTCTCCTCAAAATTCCTGTACATCTCACCGACGAGTGCAGGATCGTGAACGATCAACACGCTCTGATTATCAGGCCACGCGCTTACGGCATCATCCTGCGCAACGTGTCATCTTTCAGAAAATAGTGATGGAACAACGCCGCCACCGCATGCAGACCAATTAACCAGTATCCCAGTGGCGCCAGGGTTTCGTGCCAGTCAATTAACATACTGGCAGTGGCAGGGTCCGGAATCGTCGCGACAGGCATGTTAAGCCCAAACAGGGACCACTCTTTTCCGCGCAGGTAACGTGAACTCAGCCCCAGGATCGGTAATACAACAAAAAGTGCATACAGCAAGGTGTGCACCAGATGCGAAATACCCGTCTGCCATGGCGCAACAGGTGGCGTGATCGGCGGGGTTTTCGTGCGGGTGCGCAAAAAAAGACGGGCTATCATCAGGAGCAATATGCAGAAACCTGCTGAAAAGTGAGTAATCATAACCACATTTCGCTGCCAGGTGCCCTTGTCTGCCATCCAGCGCAGCTCAATCGTAGCGTAAGCCACGATGATCAACAGAACCGTAAGCCAGTGAAAAAGAATTTGCGAACCTTTGTATTTGCTCAACATCGATAAACTCCAGTGACTATTTTTTTATGTCACTATACCAGCAAATAATTAGATGTTTATTAGCAATTTACCTGTGATTTTAAAGCTTAATAACTCAGCTACAGAGCAGCCATCCGATGCTTCACAGCATCTGGCTATGGCCTGATTGCACGCTTCGTTAGTTTCACGCTGTAATGCATCCCCTTCACCTTCTCAGACGCATTTGTGGCTGAAAAAACCCTCTATTTAACAATCTGATTACATTCATTTACTGCCCAGATGTTTTGCATCTCAGGTTCAGTTTGCATGACGGTAGCGCGTTGTGGCTCTATACACGCTTAACAGGTTAAACAGCTGCTTTGATTGTGTTACGCAGTAAGTAACAATTTTCACGCAATTTACGACAATTTAACACCATGGGGTTCAGGCAATGCGAATTGCGATACTGGCTATTGAGGGCAGCGTTCTCTCAGCCATTTCAGGAATAGCAGACATGTTCTGGATAGCGAATTATGCCGTTGCTTCCAGTCCACAACATGCAGCCCGGTTTGAAAACGACCCTTTCCAGACCGTTATCGTCAGTCCGGATGGTGGCCCCGTATGGGACGTTCAGGGCCGTCTCATTCACATTGACAGCTCCTTTCAGTCAGTTGGTCAACCTGATGTCATTATTGCCCCCGGCATGGTGCTGGGAAACAACCGGGAGCCCGTGAATATGCTGGGCGTAAAAGAGGCCGCCGTCTGGTTAAGGAAGCAATATGACGCCGGTTCTATCGTCGCCTCAACAGGTACAGGTGGGTTCATACTGGGCGAAGCAGGTTTGCTTGACGGAAAGTCTTTTTCAACAACGTGGTGGTTTTATCACACCATGCGGGAACGCTACCCACTTGCCCAGTCTCAATGGGGTAAGGTGCTTGAGGAAGATGGACGGGTATTGACCACCGGCGGCTGTTTCTCATGGATTTCGCTGGTTCTGCATATTATTCAGAAAGGCGCTGGAGCCGATGTGGCAAAACTTGCCGCAGGCATGTCGCTAACGGACAACGACTCTTTATGCCAGCACCTTTATGTCCCTCCCGGGCTGGCAGATAATGGCCACCCGCTTTTATTACGTGCTCAGGACATCATACGGTTTAAAAACCCCTCTATCAGCGCGGCAAAACTGGCTGAAGCACTCAATACCACTGAACGCACGCTGCAACGAAAACTTAAAGCGCTCACGCAGGAAAAGCCTAAAGAATTCATCACCCGCATAAGAATAGAATCTGCCTGTGTCATGCTCGCGAATCCTACGATCAGCATACGTCAGGTGGTGACAGAGTGTGGCTATTCAGAAGAGACAGCCTTCAGAAAAGCATTCACACAGATAATGGGAATGGCGCCAGCACGTTACCGCCAATGGCTTGCCGACAAAGCCTCACCACAAGGCTAAAACATACCGGCATTTACAGATGGGATACTGGATGAACTGGCAGCAGGTTATTATGAGGTGATTATCACTTAGCGTTATCAATATAAACTCTGGATTAAAGCCCCCTTTCTGCAGGCCGTAATCAGTTAAACTGATTACAGCTCCTGCACTCGTTCACTTTATTTGAACTATATTTTCCTGTTACATTGCCGATATAACGACATGTTTATTTTTCCGAGTATTAACGTTTACCGTTATTACCTGGCGTCACACTGATAATTTACGCTAACCCGATCATCTTGACATAAAATTGATGATTAGATTACAGTGTATTAGCTGTTGCGCTACACAATCTATTTTAGAAAAAAAGGTGATATTACGTCATTCATTATTTATATGAGTGACCGAAATCCTTCAGACAAAAATTTAGCCATTGACCCAGTGTTTTTTGGGAAAAATTAATTTCTTTTAAACCACATAACACCAGGGGAGAAATGATGAAGGCAGGGCACGCAACTATAATTTCAGAAGCCTTTCAACACCCTGAGCGTGCGGATAAAAAGAAATTATGGGCGTCATTGATCATTTCATCAATTCTGGTCGCTTTGTCAGCGATCTTTTTTTACTGCATTAATTCATCCTCTGACGACAAACAAAGAACCCGGACACTGGAGAACCTGGTAATAAAAATCGACGGAATTCTGGCGGACGCGATCGAAAGTGCCACCGCACTAATAAAAACGGGGACAGACTGCACAAGCCAGCAACTGCAGTCAATAAAAAAAACCGTTCAGACAAACGGCTATATTCGATCGCTGACTCTGTTTGATGCCTCCGGGAATATTTACTGCTCCTCATCGACAGGTCAGACCTTCATTCCAAACGAAAGGGTTAACCTGAACATCAGGCACGATATCAGAAAACGCATCGAACAAAATGAAAAAGGAATTTCAATAAAACTCATATCCGGCTCCAATCGCGTGCCAGATAAAAATGCAATGGTGATTTTAATACCTTTCAATAATGGCATAATGACACTTGCAATAGATGCCGGATATTTTACGACACCACTCAGCACAATCCATCTGGTAAGCAACAAAATTTATACACTTGAAGCAGATGGAATGCGACTCTCCTGGCATGGTTTAACAGCATCTTCTTCGGTGGAAGAAAATGGTTATTTAAAAAAATCCACCCTGTTTCCGTACAAAATAATAGAGACCTCATCAGAAAATACCGATGGCATTGACCATACTATAATCTCTGCTGGTTTTTTTTCTTCCCTGTTTCTGGCATTTTTCCTTACCTCACGCTGGACACTCAACCGATTCTACTCCAGAAAGCGTTACATCATTAACGCCCTTAGAGACAAGGCTTTCTCTTTTGACATACAACCGGTATTCAGCCTGAACGAAAAACGCCTTATGGGAGGCGAGGTTTTGATACGCTGGAGAGTGAGCCCGTCCATAATGATATCGCCCCACCTTTTTATTCCTGTTGCTGAAAAACATAATATCGTGAACAAACTGGCAGAGTTTCTTTTAACCGATATTGCTGACAGAATCTTAGCAGGAAGTCTGATACTTCCGCCTTCGTTCAGGCTTAACTTTAATGTTCATTCCTCTCACTTTGAACAGGAATCTCTTATCATTGCCTGTCAGTACTTTCTGAATGCCACGGCAGCCTGCAAAATAAAACTGGTGCTGGAATTAACTGAACGCCAGGAACTGGCGCAGCAGATGAGCGTAAAGACAACTCTCAGCGTTTTAATCGCAGCGGGTGTTGAGATGGCCGTGGATGATTTCGGAACCGGCAGTTCAGGGCTTCGCTATCTTTACAACAGCAACTTCAGGTGCATAAAAATTGATAAAAGCCTGACTGAAGAAGCCATTTCTAACCCACTTGCCTGCACAGTAATGGAGTCCAGTATTCAACTGGCCCAGAAACTGGGTAAAGTCATTGTCGTAGAGGGAATTGAAACACAACAGCAGTTAGAACTTATCAGCCGAATGGATCTGAAAAATGAAGTTCTGATACAGGGATATCTGTGGTCGCGCCCACTCTGCCCACAACAATTTGGTTATTTCATAAATCATAATGCATGAATGAACACATTAATGCTTAGGGTAACCATTGCGGCATTACCCCCATTTTCATTTTCACCATACACTCACCAGGAACGTTAATAATGAACAGAGTTAAGCAGGTTTTTGAAAATCTAAAGATCAGATCAAAGCTTGGAATTTCTTATTTCGCACTGATTTCTTTTCTGCTTGTCAGCGTCCTTATCGGACTCAACGCGCTGGGAATGGCCAGAACAAGTATCACCGGTATGATTAACGACGACTATCCAACGATATCTTTAGGCAATGACCTTATTCAGAATATAAATCAGGGTGTCCAGCTACAGCTGATGCTGATAAATGCCGAAGATCCCGTTTCCAAAGTGACCATTGAGCGTGAGATGCTGGAAAAAACAAAGAATATCAGCACCACGTTTGGCGAACTGCGGCGTCTTGCAGACGACAGTGACTCACAGAGGATCCTTGATGATATTGAGGTCAAACGCCGCGAATTTCTGAGTTCGCGCCAGGATTTCCTGTCGCGCCTGGCCGTAAATAAAGCGGAGGCAAACTCGTTTTATCTCAACTCAACAGTGAAACTACAGGATGCGTATGTTAAGCAAGTATCGAATTTCATCGGGTTACAGGAAGCCCAGATGAAAAGCTCCTATGAAAGTTTCACTACGCGATATAACAGCGTACGCAAGGAGATTATTTTCATCTCTCTGTTCAGCATCCTGACAGCCATTACGCTGGCACTGTTTATTACCCGATCGATTACTGCCCCGCTTTATGACGTTATCGCCCGGGTACAGCGAGTCGCTGAAGGGCACCTCACTAACAGTATCAGCACGCAACGTCGGGATGAGACAGGACTTCTCATGAACGCCATTGGCGCCATGCAAACTAATCTCAGTGTGATGGTCCGTCAGATACGCGAAGGTGCAGAAAATATCGCTACCGGGGCCCATCAGATACTCGCCGGCACCCGTAATTTATCGGAACGAACGGAAGAGCAGGCCAGCTCGGTAGAGGAAACGGCTGCCTCTGTTGAGCAGTTTACCGCCACCATTGCCCACACCCGCAGCAATACGCGCTTTGCCTCCACGCTCTCAGCGCAGGCTGAGAATGCCGTCAGTCAAAACGGTGAAATGATGCAGGCCGTGACGGTTAAGATGAATGAAATCGAAGCCTCCTCACGTCAGATGGCGGAAATTCTGACCTTGATTGACTCGATTGCGTTCCAGACCAATATTCTGGCGCTCAATGCGGCGGTTGAAGCAGCGCGTGCCGGTGAGCATGGCCGGGGATTTGCGGTAGTGGCGCAGGAGGTTCGTTCCCTGTCACAGAAGACGGCCACTTCATCCAGCGAGATAAAAGCGTTGATTGAAAAGTCTTCATCCCAGACACGAGACGGACAAAGAATGGCAACGGACGCAAACCAGTTGATGGGCGGCATGATCAGCAACGTTTCTGAGATGAAAACAATCCTGAGCCAAATCGATCAGGCTGCCGTCGAACAGGCGGACGGTATTGCTCAGATTAATATTGCCATTACGCAGATCGACACCACCACCCAGCAGAACGCTGCTCTTGTAGAGGAATCGCTTGCTGCTTCCGCCATGCTGAATGATCAGGCCGTTATCATGATGCGTACGGTAAGCGCATTCAGGACTGAGGACGCCCCGTCAGAGAATGTTCAGGGATTGAGCAATCACAAAGAAATAACTTACGCCACGGCGTGATGAACCTGATTAACTCAGGTTTCAGGTAGCCATGCTCTCACGCCACACGCAGATTATCGTGCAGGCAAAGCCATCCTCTGTGGTGGCTTTTCTCGCTTTCGTATTTTGAAATTTGGTTGATCAGGCAGTAACCGCCAGCGTGTCGCCCGCATATGTGAACAAACCTGCATAATTCCGGGACGTCTTATCCGCCGCCAAATCCGCTTCACGCCGTACTACTCACCTGAGTTGCGAAACCCCATCAGGATGTTGACCCACCAGAATATCCCGCTGAACCGCAGAAACAAATCAGACTGAGTGTTGAGCCAGGTTAAGTCATTACTCCAGTCAGCCTGGGGAATTTGAGATTTAAGAGAGCGATAAATCTTAAACTTAACCTGAGGTTCATTGTGTAAAATAGCGAAAACCTGTAGCTGAATGCGCTACTTACATCTGTAAATACACTGCTCACTGGAACGATTAGCATGCCCGATGTGAGTCCTTCTTTAAGTCAAATCCGCCTCCCATCGCCAGAATCTGTTAACGTCTCGCTTATTATTAGTGCCAGTCTAAATAAGAGTTAAAATGACACACGTTATCGTCACCTTTTGACTCTATATTTTTCATTCAAAAACAGTAACTTCTACTCTGATTGTAGTTCGCCTATGCTGGCTGCTTACTACGTTTTACGTCAGAGGGATTTGCT